>CATWBR010000100.1 GCA_958349075.1 uncultured Clostridium sp. | reverse complement strand
ATATGAGTCTCCGACGGAATTCAGCGCCCGGTTTTCAGCAGTTATTGCTGAAACCGGTATGCGCAGATATAATGTCCACTTCGTGCACATTATATCATAATCCCAGTCCTGTTAACCACTACTATTTTATAAAATATCCATGGACTGGGAGCAGATAGGGAACACCCTAAATTCCGATGAGACATTGAAAATCAGTGACTTTTTAAAACGCCTATGCTATGATGGGATCATCATTTGGGCTGTAATATCTTACAGCTTTGCTTTCGGTTAAACAGCAATGAATCAGGAGTTATCTATGACAAAAGGAAATATTACAAAAATACTGTTTCAGTTTGCAGCCCCCCTCGTGGCCAGCAGCCTGCTGCAACAATTGTATAATATCGCGGATTCCATGATCGCTGGCAACTTTATCGGTGAAAATGCGGTTGCCGCCATCGGTGTTTCAACCAGTATCGTCATGTTCTTTACTAACGTGATAATCGGTTTTACCACCGGTGTCTCTATCTATATCGCCCAACTGACGGGACGGAAGGAGAACGAAAAGATCGGGGAGGCCGCCCGCACCTCGTTTCTCTATCTTCTCCCCGCCTCCATCGTAATGGCGTTTCTGAGCCTTGGCATAATTGATCAGGTGCTGGTCATGATGCATACGGATGCAAGTATCTTTGCAATGACAAAAACTTATATTTCTGTGATTTTTATCGGAATTCCGTTTGTCATGCTTTATAACATATGCAGCGCCGTCCTGAGGGGCATGGGAAACAGCAGAACCTCCATGGAGGCCATCGTCATTGCCACCTTTACCAATATCATTGTGGATGTCCTCTTTGTAGCCGTATTCCACTGGGGAATTATGGGCGCCGCACTGGCAACGGTGCTGTCTCAGCTCTTCTCCTGTCTCTATGTCCTCATATACCTGTACATACATGTCATCCGGAAAATACCCTGCCGGCACAATTTTACAATGGAGGCATTGAGGGAACAGACAAAGCTCGGCCTTCCATGCGTGCTTCAGTCGGGAGTGATGTCCTTTGGCAGCATCATTTTGCAGGGCATTATGAATACGCTGGGTGTGCAGGCCGTAACGGCCATCACCTCCGCCTACCGCCTCGACTCCCTTGCCATGCTGCCGGCTGTCAGCGTTGCCTCCGCCGTCTCCACTTTCACCGCCCAGAATATGGGCGCCGGACAGTATAAAAGAATACAGGAGGGCTATTCCATCGGGATTAAAATGATGCTCGCCCTTTCCGTAACCATTGCCGGGATCGTCATCCTCTTCGGAAAGCCGTTCATCCTTCTGTTCGGCGTCAGCGGGGAGGTTGCCAAGCTGGGACAGAGTTTTCTGTTTATGCTGTCAGTCTTTTATCCTGTTTTCGGGATGCTCAACCTTTTTATCGGCTTCCTTCAGGGAACCGGTAATGTGGTCACACCCGCCATCTGCAATGTCACCGGCCTCGTTGTCCGCCTGACACTCGCAGCCCTCTTAGTCGTCCCCCTGGGGTTCCCGTCCGTTCCTTACAGCGAAGGGATATCCTGGATCGTTGCCGCCTGTCTGTGCTACCGTACGTGCCGTAAGGCTAAGAAGAAACTTTCAGAGGCAATAGCCGCACAGGCCGTCAGGCCGCTGTCCTGAGCGCAGGATGCCGCCATCAATATAAGGCGCTGTTTCACTCCCTTAAACCAGGTATGAAACAGCGCCTTTATCATTTCGTTTTATTGTATTATCTCATTTGTCAATTTGGTTTTTCCTGTTCTTCCTCCAGTTCCCGGATTACCTGCTCAATCACAGACAGCTCTTCTTCCAGTTCCTCCGCAATGATTATTGCACTCTTTCCTTTTGCCATTTTTCTTGCGGTCTGCTCCTTAAGTTTGCAATACCGGCCCTCCCTGCGGCCACGCTCAATTCCGCGCTCAATTCCACGCTCAATCCCAACAGATAATATACTCATCTTCACAGCCTCCCATTCTTCTGACTGCTTCACTTCGGTTACGATTTCATCCAGTTTCCTGATTCTTTCATCCATTATTACGACCTCCGGATTATCCAGCCGCGTTTCCTTCATATACTGCAGCAGACTGACCAGAATCGGCTCCCCATTTCTACTTGTCATATTTAAGAAAATCTTGGTAGTCCCATCCTCCAGGCGAAAACCGGCTATTTCCTCACACTGTTCCTTAAAGGTGTATTTTGCCAAATCATGCCCCAAAATATCCTCCTGGGTTATAAAAGTCACAATCGTGGACGGAAGGTTTTTATACCGGGTTTCCCTGCCTGATTTTAAGAGCGGGGTGTCCAAAAGCCCCTGATAATACCGCGCTCTCCGCCTTGCATCATCCTTCTCCGTATCATTCTGCATCTCCGTAGCATAATGCCGGTTCCGGTTGTCCACAGCCCAGGCATCCAGCCGGATGGCCCGTTTGCCGATACGGTTTAAAACTACTTCTTCTACATGGACTTCTGCCAGCTTAAGTTCCGGTTCTTCCATGATAATGCTCAGTAGATTTTGATGTGCCTCCCTGTTTTTCATGACTGATAAAAACAACGCAAAATCACTCAGATTAAACTCCATGTCCTCCGAAACCTGCAACTCATTCTTAAATTCCGCCTGTTTCTCGGAGCGTCTCAATTCTTCCCTCATGACGTTTCTTCCTTTCTGTAAATTCCGACAGGAAGAGCCTCTGCCTCCCTGCCTACGGTGTATTGGATCGTTAAGCAAAGAGTCTTTTGAATGCCGTATCCGGCATAAGAATGTTAAGATTTGAAATAGAATTTCCGAAACCCTGCTTAAATTTATCGTAGCATGGTGGACATGGGATTGCAAGAAAAAAATAGATTAATTGAGATGTGAAGACACCTCTGGTTACTGTTCGCAGGCAATGTTCTGCGAGGTGTTTTTTACCGTTTCTGTGCATCGCAAAGCATGTTACTGGGCACGGAGTGAACAGTAACCACCTCCGTAATACGGCGGCCGGGGGGAATGGTGAGAAGTTGTATATGAGTCTTCTCCTCACCATTCCCCCGGCCGCGTTCTCATTTCTCAATTACTCCCTCACGCATCCTGCCTGCTGGCCGCAATAATCTGTTTTCCCATCACCTTCATCGTAAGCGCAAAGGTCACAAGCGCCATCACTCCCGGAATTATCATATACAGATACATCTGCTGGAACCCGAAAGCGTCAATGAGCACGCCGACTACGGTAGAAGCAACCATGGTTCCGACATCGGCTCCCAGCATATAGGTGGCATTGGCTGCTCCCGCCCGTTCACGGCTCACGGTTCTCATGCAGACTGCCGTCATAACCGGCTGCGCGCCGCCGAATCCGATGGCGAACAGAACGGCCGCCACCAGCACCATGGTAAAATTGTCCGTACTCCCCAGGATCGCCACGGTGGCTATCATCAGAATGAGACAGGGATACATGGTCCTGCGGATTCCGATCTTATCCGCCAGATAACCGCCCAGACCGCGGGTTGCCACCTGCGCGCCGTTATAGAATGTCATAAACAGGGCTATCTGACCGAATCCCATGGCGTCCCCGTATACCACAATATTCATGATAACAGCGGTAAAAACCATGCCTGTAAAAATATTGGACAGCGTCGGCAGAAATGCTTCCACAGCGATAATATTGTTCCAGGAAAATTTCTTTTTCTCCTTTTTCACCCCAGCCGTAAAATCGATTTTCAAAGTAATCAGCAGGATCAGGGCTATGGCGATCAGGACAATCGATACCGCATAGCTGGCGGCAAATCCCCAGTTATCCACGAGGAAAAGGGAAAGATTCGGTGTGAAAATCTTCAGAACCAGAGGAAGCATCATATAGAGGCCAAGTCCCTGCGCCATCTTTTCCTTGGGCATTGCACGGCCTACCACTGTCGGCATCGTGACACCGATGGCGCCGAAGGCCAGGCCGTATACCAGACGGCTGGCAACGTAGACTCCCAGATTTCCGGCCACTGCCGATAATACGTAGGAAGTGACAAGCAGGGTATACTGCCCGATCAGCACGTATTTCGGGTTGATGCGGTCAATGGCAATTCCGGCCACCGGACGCATTACCATGTACATTCCGGACATAACGGAGGACAGAATCCCCAGAAATGTCATGCTGGCTCCAAGGCTGACTCCCTGGCGTCCGATGGGGGTGGCGATAAAGGTCGCCGCCATATTATAACAACACTGGATTACCAGTATTACCACGAATGTCCTTGTAAAAAATGTATGCTTTGCCGTCTGATTGACTGTTACTGTCGACTCCATAATAACCTCCCCATTTCCTCTACCGCCTTCTCAATACTCCTGTTTACCGTAACCCAGTCATGCCCGCTGTCAAAGAGTGTAAATTCATGCGGGATGTTTAATGCCTCAAGTTTCATATGCATTCTCACGTTTACCACCCTGGCAAGCGCATCTTTTTCTCCGCAGAAAAGATACAGCGCCGGCAGCTTCTTTCCTTCCCGGTGAAGACGCCCGACCAGATTTTCCGGATTGTAATCGGATCTCTCAAATTCTTCCGGTGTTTTCAGGCCGAACATGCGCTCAATCAGTCCCGGATTCATTGTTCCGATATCATAGTAAAAACTGTAGGCATCCAGTCCTCCTCCCCCAATCGAAACGACGGTTCCGTACCGCTCCGGGTGGCTCATCCCCATCCGGAAAGCAATGTAGCTGCCCTTTGAAAATCCGGTAATATAATTAAATTCCGGTTCCTTACAGGCAGGGAAAACCGTTTCCACCAAAGCCGGCAGCTCCCGGGTCAGGTAATCTTCAAAATAGTAATTCTCGGCCGGCCGGTTTAATCCTCCCCAGGTATCCGTGGTATCTACGCTGACTACGGCCAGCCCGGCCGCCTCCGCCAGACGGCAGACATCGCTCTGCATCATCCATTTTCTGTGATCGCCCGGCCCCACCGTCCACAGCACCGGAATGGGATTTTTCCTGTCATTTTCCCTGTTTTTGGGTACAAAAATCATAACCTTGGCTTCGCCGCCCAGGCACTCCGATAAAAACACATATTCTTTTGCTTCCACTGTAAAATAAATCCTCCCTTTATCTGTTCTCACTCAGCCACTCGTCAAGCTGTTCCTGTTTCATTCTGATAATTGTTTCATGGCCCGCATTCTTCAGTTTCTGCCTGAACTCCGGCAGCACCTGTTCCACATCCACCACACCCGAAAGCAGGGGATTTACATACTGGGCCATCACATTGGCAACGGCTGCCACCTCCGATTTGCAGGCCGTCATATCCGCCGTAAATCCCACAATCGGGGATACGGCAAAGGTATCACGAAATGCCAGAACCTGCTCATAAATATCCGACGGTAATGGTTCCATTACATAACACTCCGGGTTAATATCCGTAATTCCGGGGCTCTTCAGAAAATAGTCGGTTGTGGTTGCATCTACGCCGTCCGGATATCTGATTACGTTCTCCTCCTCCGTTTTTTCATAGTGAACGCCCTCAATCCCATATTGCAGCAGGTTTCCGATCTCCGCATCCGTGTAAAGGAGGTTTAAAAACTGCATGGCCTTGTCGGGATGCTCCGATGTGACCGGGATTCCCCAACAGGTAAGCTGCATCATGCTTGTCACAAGAATCGGACTGTTTCCCAGATGGATTGTCGTCGTGTTGTACATCGCGTCCTCCCGCATGGAATTCGCCGGATTATAGGAAAACGCCACACTGGCTGCCGCACGGCCGGCATTCATCAGGCTGTTGCGCGAATCCGTATTCGTCGACGCATTCGGCATCAGCAGGCCTTTCTCATGCCAGTCCCTTATAAGGGCCGCAAGCTCTCCGTAAACAGGATGGCTGTAAAGGCTTGAAACCGTCATTGTCGTATAATCCAGTACGCAGCCGTCTCCCAGATCCTCCAGGCCATGGCTGTTTAAGAACAGGTTCTGAAGGCTTTTATAGCCCAGCTTGGTACTTGCGTTGGCAAGCGGGACGATGTCGGGATGGTTGTCCCTGATAGTCAGAAGCACCTGTTCCACGTCCTCTACCGTATGGACGGAGGACAGGTCAATCCGGCAGCACGTAAGGATATCATTGCTGACCGCAAAGCTGGTATCCTGGGCCATTACCAGGGGAATGCCCGTAACCCCGTACATCTTTCCGTTCACGCGGGTACAGCGCAGGAGTTCTTCCCCGAGCGCCTCCTTTACCCCCTGTCCATACTGCTCGAGCAGTTCATCCATCTCCATAAAAAAACCTTTTGTCACGCACTGTGCATAGCTTGTGTTGGTGCTGGTGGCCATTAAATCCACCGAGTCCCCGGTCAGCATCAGGTTTGCCTGCGTATCGTAGCTCGCGGACGAGAAGACATTCAGCTTCACCACCGCGCCTATCTTCTCCGCCAGAATTACATTGAGAGCGTTTTCCACATCCTGAAGCCCTGATGGTATGCTGCCCCCATAAGATGCAAACATGACGTTCAGCACCGGCAATTCCTGTTCCTTCCCGTCTTCTGCCCTGCGGCTGCAGCCGTTAGCCAGGATTGCCGCGATCAGGGCCAGCAGCAGGAACAGCCGCCGTTTCCGTCTGAATTTCAAGTTTTCCACCTCCCCTTTTCCTTACGGAATCTTTATTTTCAGAACCTTGTAAAGCCAATTAACAGCCAGTTCGGGCCACATCATCGTATTGACCGAAGCCCCTTCTTTCCCCATTCCCACGCAATTTACTCCCTCGTCATAAAACACATGGACCTCATACGGAATCCCTTCCCGCTTCAGCGCATTGGCATATGCAAACGTATCCCCCGGAAAATCCGTTGTGGATTTCCAAAGGAAAGCGGGACAGGTATCTTTAGTAACAAGAGCGTGGGTCGTCAGTTCACGGATGTCCGACCAGCGAGTCCCTTCCTTTCCTAACAGGTTGCCGGGTCCCTGCCCCTTAAAATTGGCCAGCACCTCCGGCGGCTGTTCAAAAAAGTCGGCAAATGTAGTCGGAGTATAGCCCGTAACAATGGCATTCGGCCGGTTTCCGCCGTAGGGCATATCGTCCATTTGGCATTCTTCATACTGCCACATCGTGCTCAGCGCGGTGCACAGATGGGAACCGGCGGACATGCCCAGCAGGCTGATGCGTTCCGGATCCACATTCCATTCCCCGGCGTTTTTCCGTACCAGCCACACTGCCCTGGATGCCTCCAGAAGCGGAGCCGGATAGGCCGCCTTCTCATTGATTGAATAGTTGACTACAAAAACATGAAACCCCTTTTTCCTGAAAAAACCGGCAACCGGCTCCACACTCGGCTCATGGATATTGTGGTAACCGCCTCCCGGAAAATACACAATCGCAGGCCTTGGGCCTTCCATTTCCGTGTTCAGGCGCAGACGCATAAATGCATCCTGATTTGTCTCCGACAAAGAAATTCTCAGTTCCTCCATCTTACCCTCCTTGCTGTTCCCTCATAATATTCTCTGATATATCCTGAGTTTACCACAGCCTCCTCTCCCGGTGTTATAACAAATCCGACCTGTTGGAGCGACATTTTAGACGTCTGTTTTGGCCGCTAAAAAGTATGTTTTGGAACTTCGGTCCGTGGAAGGACTATCTTTACGTGGGCGCCGTTTTCATTGTAAAAAGAGATTCTTTCCTCCCCGTTATAGATCACGTTGGTCCGGCGGATGGCATTCTCAATACCGATATGTTTCCGGTTATCATAGAGAATGCTTTCCTTATTGCGCAGTTTCATAAGTATTTCAGAGCTGAACCCTTTTCCGTTGTCGGATACCGTAATTTCCAGTTTCTCTCCCCATGTAACGCCGACCTTGATTTCCAGAAGCTGGTTGCTGGACAGCATGCCGGAATGTTTGATGGAGTTTTCCACAAACGTCTGGATCAGAAGAGGCGGTATCTTCTCCGTTCCCGCCTCTTCGTCCACCCTGATCTGATAGCGGAACCGGTTGGGATAGCGCATCTCCTGGATATGCAGAAAATTCTCCAGATGGGAAATCTCATCCCGGATCATCACCAGTTCGTCCGTCTTTCCAAAGATATAGCGGAAATACTTAATCAGATACTCAACCATCTGCCGGATTAAGCGATAGTCTTCCATATTGGTCAGGCTGTAGATAATGTTCAGGCAGTTCAGGAAGAAATGAGGGTTGACCTGCTGTTTTAAATACTCCATCATGATGTCGTTTTTTCTCAGTTCTTCCTCATATACCTTGATCTTCAATTCCTTAATCTCGTCTACCATTTCATCCAACGTGTCGTAAACCACCTTGTATTCGCTGGCGGCATACCCCGGATGTACCTTCGGCTTATCCGCTCCTTCCTTAATCAGACGCATGGCTAAAACCAGTTCATTTAAAGGACCTACCAGAAGAACTTTAAAAAAATAGGTCTGGAAAATCAGAAGGACCGCAAATCCGAATATTGTGATATACGTGATATTACGCGCCGTAGACAATTCCTCGGCTATTGTATCCATCGGAACCATGGTATGCAGCACCAGGCCGCCGAACCTTGATTCCCGCTCCACCGCCAGATAACGATCCCCATTTTCCGCCCTGTATATCTTTTCTCCCTTTTTCATGGAAAGCGTTCCTCCAGTCGAAGGAAAAGAACCTGACAGAACTTTTCCGTAACCGTCCGTAAAAAAGGCGGCAGCCCCCTCTCCGAAGCTCCCCGACTCCATCTGTTCACTCAGATTCTCCATATTGAGCCAGGCGCCAATCATAATACCATCCATATTTTCGGCAATCAGCAGATAATTCGTGCCCGATACGGGATGTATCTGCCAGTTTCCGTTCTGCCATGAGAGATCCCGGCGTTTTCCGTCCAGATACCGCCCCATGATATCCTTCTCTTCCAGGGAAAGCTCATCATTTCCTACGGTATTAAACGTATTATAATTATCATCCAGAATAAAGAAGGCATCATAATAGGTCAGGCCCAGTATGCTTTTCTCCATATCCTGAAACAAACGATAAAGAGCCAGATTTGACTCTGACTCTGTCTGTGCTTCCGCCATATTATATACATTCATGTTATTCGTCAGGATAATCCGCAGAAATTCGCTGTTCTTCATCAGACTGTCATCCACGCTTTTCATCGACATATCCATGAGCTGGGCATTGGCCTCCAGAATATTATTTTCATACGTCCTCATCGACAGTGAGTAATTGAGCAGGAGGATCGCAATCATGGCACAGATGATAAACACCGTCATAATCCTGAAACGGAAGTTGATGCTTGAATATCTTCTTTCCTTTACTCCCTCCTGCATAATGCCTCCTCCATGTGTCTTCTCCTGTACTCCCTGGGAGTTACCCCCGTCTCCTTCTTAAATGACTTGTTAAAATATGCCACATTGGTATATCCCACCCGGAAGACAATATCACCGACCGGGATCTCCGTCTCCAGCAGCAGAAACTTTGCAACCGATAACTTTTTCTGTACAATATATTCTCCAACCGACAGGCCTGTCTCCTTTTTGATGACCCGGTTCATGTAATCGGCATTTAAAAATACGTGATCCGCCACATCCTTGCGGCTGATGCACTCATCAATGTGATCCACAATAAACGTATCCACTTCCCGAAGCAGATTAGACATCCCCGGTTCCCGTTTCTGATGGATCGGAACATACTTTTTCATCAGCTCCGCCAGTTTTAAATCGCAGAACTGTCTGTTCTGTTCCAGTATCATCTGATTGGCGGAATCTAAAAGACGGGTCAGTTCTTCCTCATCGACCGGCTTCAGGATATAGTTGACCGCCCCAAGCTGGAGCGCCTGCTGGACATACCGGAATCTGTCATGGCATGACAGAAAGATGGTTTTCGTATCCGGGGAGTAATCATTGACCCAGCGCAGCAGATCGATGCCGTTCTCCTCCTCCATCTCAATGTCGCAGAGCATCACATCGATATTATTCTGCAAAAATATCTGTTTGGCATCCCTTAAATTATAAGCGCAGAAGACATTCTGAACCGGGGAATCGATCCGGTTAATCAGCTTTTTCAGCCCTTCCACCGCATAATATTCATCGTCCACAATCAGCAGTTCCATCCAATATACGCTCCTTTCATCCTGCCTACCCCTTCACCGCTCCGAATGTGATTCCCCTGACAAAGTATTTCTGGAACAGCGGGAAGATGAGCACTACCGGCAGCAGGGATATTAACGCGATTGCCATCCGGATACTCATGGAAGGAAGCACATATCCCACATCCACCATCATTTCTCCCGACTGAAGGTAATTCATGTCATTCAGAATCCTGTTCAACAGGTTCTGGATACTGAAAAGCCGGGGCTCGTTCACGTAATAGAGGCCGTTCAGCCAGTCATTCCAGTAATTCAGCATCGTAAAGAGACCGACCGTTGCCACAATAGGCTTTGACATCGGCAGGGCAACATACCAGAAAATTTTTAGTTCATTATTCGCATCCAGCTCCGCCGCTTCGTATATTTCCTCCGGAATCGTAGTGGCAAAGTAGTTCTTAACTAATATTACATTAAATCCGCTCAGAAGTAAATTAGGAACAATCAGGGCCGCCAGCGTATCACGAATATGGAACATCTGAGTATAAATAAGATAGGTCGGAACCAGTCCGCCGTTAAACAGCATGGTCAAAAGCACATAGACCGTCAGAAATTTCCTGAAGGGAAATGTTTTCCTGGCCATCACGTATCCTAACAGCAGCGTCATGACAAGGCTGGCCGCCACCCCGACCGCCGTGACGATCAGCGTAATGCCGTATGCATGCCCGATGGTTCCGAGTTCTTTCACCAGATATTCATACGCTGCCAGCGAAAACTCACGCGGAATCAGCCCATAGCCGTCCCGAATCAGGGAAGCCTCCGAAGTCAGGGAGGCCGATATCATCAGCAGAAAGGGAAACAGGCAGAATATCATTGCCAGCAGCAGTATCGCGCCGCCTGCTATTTCCAGAAGGTAGTCACTGAACCTTTTTCCTCTCATCACACACGCTCCTTCTAATCCTGTTAAAAAATTGAGTTCTCGGGACTGTACTTCTGCAGTCCCCAATTTGTCAAAAATACCAGGGCAAAGCCCAAAAGCGACTGGATAAGCCCCGCGGCGGACGCCATTCCGATATCATTCAACTGAATCAGTCCCCTGTACACATAGGTGTCCAGGACATTTGTCGTACTGTACAGCGCGCCCGAATCCATAGGAACCTGATAGAACAAGCCGAAGTTCGATGTAAACAGACGCCCCAGCGCCAGAACCACCATAAGCGCAATCGTTCTTTTCAGCAGGGGTATTGTGATGTAAACCGCCTGCTGGAAACGCGAAGCGCCGTCCATGGCCGCCGCCTCATAATAAGTCCTGTCAAAACCGACCAGGGATGCATAATAAATGATGCTTGTCTGCCCTACGTTGGACCACAGGTTCAGAAGGGGCAGCAATACAATCCACACTTTCGGTTCACTGTACCAGGCAACCGGATTAAGCCCCAGGACAGGAAAAAGGGTGCTGTTAAAAAATCCGGACTTTTCATCCAGCATTGTCAGTACCATGTATGTCAAAATCACGCTGGATACCATGGTTGGAAGTAAATAAACGGTCTGGAGGACGCGCACCAGAATCTTACTCTTCACTCCGTTTAAAAGAATAGCCAGCAGAATCCCGCCGGCCGTGGTCAATATAAGGAAAACGGCATTGTAAACCAC
>CATWBR010000099.1 GCA_958349075.1 uncultured Clostridium sp. | reverse complement strand
GTTATATAGTAAATCTATAAAGTGTTTTATTCTCTTTATTTTTGCCGGAAAAGCCGGCCGTTTAAATAAAAGCAGAGAAAGGAGACGGCAACAATGATGCAGAACACAAGCAGATAGGAGTGCATCAGCCGGCCGATTCCGTCAAAGAGGTAGATGATTCCGAACCCGGCTGCTGCCGTTGCCGCGATACACGACAATTTAAAAGGAAGACTGACCTCGCGGCTTTTTATGCAGGAAGGAAGCAAAAGAAAGGTCAAAAAATAAGCAAATAATTCGAATACAAAACCGGCCGGAAATCTCAGGACAATACCGGCAAAAAGACATAAGGCAACAGATAATAAAACGAGTTTTATCAGTTCTTTTTTAATTGGTTTCATAAGCTCACCAATCCCTTTCTTTAATCAATCAGGCAGTATCTGATCTTATTCTGGAGTGTAACAGCGGAAAAGTCAAGCATATTAAGACAGTTGTATGATTTAGTTGAGATGCGAGGACGCCTCTGTAAGATGGCGGACGGGGGAGTGGGTTGGATGGATGAGTCTTCAGTCCCGGCGGTTGGTTGTGGTGAGGGGGAATCCAGAAGAAAAAATTCCTACGGGGACTCGCTCCCGCTGGTGGAATGCGCAGCGGATGCTAAGACGTCAAAGAACGCCATCTAAGCACCGGCGGATTCCAAGGTCCCCCTTCGGAAAGTTTTCTCCTTCCTTCCCCCTGGGCTGATTGTCTCTTTCGTCAAGTGCGGAGGAGATATTCTTGCGGCCACGTAATTTAATGCCTGAACGTACAACTGTTCTAACTCAAATTGAACAGGATGCATTCTCATCTTATTTAAAAATCACTTTACAGATCCCCTCTATAACCCAATCATAAATCCTCCTGATCCACTCAAGCTGGCAAAACATCACCAACGCAGCGGCAAATACTGCCATTCCGGCCAGATTCCCGAGAACGCTGCCGGCGAGCGGAATGAAGCGCGCAATGAGCAGGTAGAGAGCCGGAGCGGCGAAAGAGGATCCGGCATAAACTAAAATGGCATTGGTGCCGACGCGGGAAAAGCAGTTTTTCCTTTCGGGGAAAAGGTTAATCAGAGCCCCTATCATCAGAATGGCAATGAAGTAGAAGAGGGCGCGGTAACCGATTCCGAGAGCAGGAGTAAGGCCCACCGACTCATAGGTAAAACGCACATTCCTGAAGCTGTAGGGCAGCATGACGGAGGGAACGACCGCCGCCGCCAGGATGGCCAGTGCAGCCGGGTGCGGAAGCTTCCTTATTCTCCTGACGCGTTCTTTTGTGCACATCAGACCCAGTACAAAGAATATCATCAGGGAAAAACAGGCGCCCCATCCAATATGGAAGGCTTCGTCGAAGACGGTGCTTACAAGCAGGCCCGATACAAACGCAAAGAGGATGGGACAGCGCAGCTTCAGCAAATCCTTTGCAAACACCTTCCAGACGAAAACGCAGAGAAGGTAATAAAGAGGGCTGCTGGGAAGCAGGAGCGAGGGCTTAAAGACGTCCGTGTTATAGCTGGCCAGCCCCAGCTTTATGAAAAGAAGCGCTGTGGCAATGTAGAGAAGCTGCCAGAAAGTATAAGGGATCAGGACATTTTTGACCGCCGTATTCCTGGCTTTGTCGGTATTCTTTGTGAAGTATCCGGTGATGAAGGCAAACATCGGCATGTGAAAGAGGTAGATGTACTGCATCAGATAGCGGTAAAGGCTGTCCTGACGTTCGATATAGGGATCCAGGATATGGCCGATTACCACGAGAAACAGCATAAATGCCTTCAGGTTGTCAAACAGATAGTCGCGCTCCTCTGGGGCAGCGGCCGGAGTGTCCGCCATATGGCCGGAAGACTTGTCATGGGTTAATAAATTCATAGCTTGGTTTCCGCCTCAATCTTTTTATCGTTGCAGTCCGGCACGGAGACTGCGGCCTCATGGCATTCCTTGTGGGGGAGCGCGTTTGATGCCTTTTGGCCGACCTCCCGGATTTTGATTCTTAAAAACTGTTTTACCACCTGGTAGGCGATGAAGATCAGAAGGATGGGCAGCACAAAGAGAAGAGTCCACTTGATTTTGAGGAACATGTACTTTCTCCGTATCTGCCTGATATCCCTATCCATATTTTGTTTAAAGTTCTGTACCGCACGCACCGGTGCAATCGTAGAATTCTGCGCACGCATCTTATTCCCTCCTCTGTATGGTAAAAAGCATGATTCATGATTTTTACCTTCACTAAAACCGTATCAGTCTGTAACCGTATCGGTCTGTATTCGTATCAGTCTCTAATCATATCAGTCCGTAATCATATCAGTCCGAAATCAGGGACTTCCTTATAAATAAAGGGTTCCTTAAAAGCCCGGCGGCTATGCATGAAACCGGAATTTCGTTCTCCTGATCCATGCATAGCCGTTACTTTGTACTACGGTTATTTTCCTTTTCCCGGAGTTTTATCGCTCATCAGGGATTTCATAATATAAGCATATATTTCCTGGCTTCTGTCTTTCCAATGGCTGCACATGATCTCGGCCTGTTCCTTATCGGGAACGGAGACGTCGATATTGACCAGGACATTCTTGCCCTCCCGGACTTCACAATGAACAATATAATCCTGATTGGTGGATTTATAAAAATCGGAAACCAGCCCTACCTCATTGCGCATGCGGAAGCGGTTCTCCTTTAAATATTCATCCATATCCTCCACAATGGCGGGAGATATCTTTTTCCCGAAGAATTCCAGGGTTTCTTCGCCTTCTCTGGTGATCTCATATCTGGTGCTGTTGTGTAACGTCTCCATCTTGATAAGGCCCGCTTCCAGAAGTTCATTGAGGGCCTGCTGAAGCGTGAAGTACGTCGTGTATTCACGGTCCAGGAAAAAGTTGGAGAGCTGCGCGTTTGTCAGCGGGAAATTTACCTGCTTCAGCATATACAGGTTCATCAGTTTGTATAGGGTCATCGGTTCAGACAGCATGGAAAGACTCCTTTATAATAGCATACTTGTACCTTATCAGATAACAGTTCAACCATGATGCATTCCGCGAGGTGTTTTCGCATGTTTTTTGCGAAAATCCCGAGATACGCGGCGCGAAACGGTGCTTTCTACCGTTTCTGTGCATCATGCCGCTGCAGTTTGGCCGGAGGCGGAACTGCAGCCTTATCAGATATGTTCCTTAACGGCTTTGCTGACCACATCGGCCACTCTCGGGTCAAATGCGGCAGGCAGAATATTTTCGTCGTTCAGTTCGCTGTCGTCCACAAGCCCGGCAATGGCGGTGGCGGCGGCCAGCTTCATTTCTTCCGTGATAGCGGTGGCGCGTCCTTCCAGGGCTCCCTTAAAGATACCGGGGAAAATCAGGACATTATTGACCTGGTTCGGGAAATCGGAACGTCCCGTGCCGACTACCCTGGCGCCGGCTGCCTTTGCAATGTCGGGCATTATCTCCGGAACCGGATTTGCCATTGCAAAGAGGATGGCGTCGTTATTCATGGCGGAGACCATCCCGGCGGTCACAATGCCGGGAGCCGAGACACCGACAAAGATATCGGCGCCCATTAACGCATCGGCGAGGGAGCCCGTCTTTCTTTCAAGGTTGGTGACGTCCATCATCTTTTCCTGCATCCAGTTGAGGCCGTCCATTCCCTTTGCAAGGATTCCCGCTCTGTCACAGAGCGTGACATGGCAGAATCCATAGGTCAGGAGAAGATTTGTGATTGCAATGCCCGCGCTTCCCGCACCGTTGACTACGACACGGCAGTCCTCTTTCTTCTTTCCCGTTACCTTGAGGGCATTGATGATGCCGGCCAGTACGACGATGGCGGTTCCGTGCTGATCATCGTGGAATACGGGAATATTAAGAAGCTTCTTTAAGCGTTCTTCGATCTCAAAACAGCGGGGAGCGGAGATATCTTCCAGGTTGATGCCGCCGAAAGCGGGAGCGATGTGGACTACGGTCTCAATAATCTCTTCCGTATCCTGGGTGTCCAGACAGATTGGAAATGCATTGATGCCGCCGAATTCCTTGAACAGCACAGCCTTGCCCTCCATAACCGGCATGGCGGCCAGGGGACCGATATTACCGAGACCCAGGACGGCGCTTCCGTCGGATACCACGGCAACGGTATTGGCCTTGATGGTGTACTTGTAGGCTGCCTCCGGATCCTCTGCGATCACCTTACACGGTTCGGCTACGCCCGGTGTATAGGCGAGAGCCAGATCTTCCCTGGATTTTACCTGTGCTTTGGAAACGGTGTCAATCTTGCCGTTCCACTCCTCATGAAGCTTTAACGCTTTCTCACTGTTTGTCATTATGCTTTCCTCCAGAAACAAAATTACTTTTATGTAATGCTAAATTTTCGTAAACCGCTCATACCGGCCCGGCGGCACCGGTACACGGTGAAAGAACGGCCGCAAATTCTCATGTTCCTATCATAGCAATTTTACATTCTTAAATCAAGGACATAAAAAATGAATTACCGAATTAAGTGACAAAAAGTCGATTTATGTAGTGTAATTGCGGGCAAAGTATGATAGAATAATTACCAACGAGAGCGACAGCAGGTGGTAAGTATGAAAGAAAGGATTAACCGTCTGGCGAAGGGAATTATCGATTCGGAACTGCCGAAGATAATATGGACGCCGGATGTAATTGAGGAAACCGTACGGGTCGGCACGACCGTAAAGAGGGAGATTTTTATCGGCAGCGAGAATGGCCTGAATGTAAAAGGGTTTGTCTATTCTTCCAGTATCCGCGTGCGCATTCCAAATGACAATAATACGTTTGGAGGACTCCGGAATCATATAGTCTATGAAGTGGATACCTCTTTTTTATCCGCGGGAGATGAGATTGACGGTTCTTTTTATCTTGTGACAAACTGTGGGGAGAAGGAAATCCCTTATCTGTTCCACGTAGATCTCGCCTCATCGGGCAGAATTCTCGGGAACCTGAATACGGCAAAAGACTTTTTAGAAGTCGCGGAGCATGATATGGATACGGCTCTGCGCCTTTTAGAGTACCAGGATTTTATAGAAGCGCCCTTTATGCAGGATATGCATACAAGGGCTATTTACGATGGACTGAAAGGCCATGGGAGCAGACAGAACTTCATGGAAGAATTTCTGGTTGCCCTGGGGGTCAAGAATCCAATCCGTCTGATGATCGAGGATGGGAAGAAAACATATGACAATCCGGGCAGACCCCTGGAAGATTCCATCACGATAAGAAATGACACATGGGGATATCTTTACCTTGAGGCCTCGGTGGACGGAGATTTCATCCATCTGCCGAAAAAGAGCGCAACCCAGGCCGATTTTAAGGACGGAACCCTCAGGCTGCCGTTTCATATCCTTTCCGAACGGCTTCACATGGGAAAAAATTACGGCGCCGTCCTGATCAAGACGGCCAGGGGCGTTACGAAGATCCCGGTGGAAGCCACCCTGAGCAGCAAATCAACCGATGCGGAGCGCGCCGCGTTCAGGGAGGAGATGAAGGAATACCTGGAGCTGCGCCTGGAGTACGAGAGTGGAATGTATGAGGACGCCCTGATTCTGAACCAGATGCAGAAGGAGCTGGATCTGATGAAGATGACGAGCGAGGATCTGTTACTGCCTCTTTTACAGGCGGAAATCTATGTTCTGACCGGCCGTCAGGACAAGGCATGCCTGATTCTCGACGAGGTCAGGGACAGGGTTTTAGCGAGGCGGCTGGAGCAGAAGGAGCTTTACTGCTTTTACCAGTATCTCCAGGTAAAGATCTGGAATGATCATGAGCAGAAAGATTCCCTGATACGTCTGCTTCAGAAATACTGTTCCGATGAGGATCGGGGGCATAATGATTTTATGCTCTATCTGATGTTATTAAAGGTGAATGAGGAATTATTCGAAAATCCGGTGACGGTCCTTATCAGCATGGAGCAGGAGTTCAAGGACGGCTGCCACAGCCCGTTTCTGTATGTCGAGTGCCTGAAGCTGCTTGAGAAAGAACCCGGATTTTTAAGGAACATGGCTCGTTTTGAACTTCATGCACTCTATTTCGGTGCAAAGCGCGGCATGATGAGCCGCGACCTGGCCCTGGCGGCCGCGAAGGCCTTAAACAGCGCCAAGGGATTCAAGGAACTGTATCTGAAGCTGCTCTGTACATTGTATGAGAAATATCCGGAGCATGAGATTCTTTCTTCCATATGCTCCATGATGATAAAGGGCAACTGCCGCGGGAACCGTTACTTTGAATGGTACGACAAATCCATTAAAGCGGGAATCAGCCTGACCAGGCTGTATGAATATTTTCTTTACTCCCTGCCGGCGGACTATGGGAAGCTTCTGCCCAGGGAAGTGCTGTTGTATTTTTCCTATGCCACGGAGCTGGATGCACACAGCCGTTCCGTGCTCTACAGAAATATCCTGAGTTACACAAAACGTGATTCCGATATCTACCGTCTCTATGAGAGGGCGGTTGAACAGTTTGCGCTCGAGCAGCTTTTTGCCGGGAGAATCAACAGCCGCCTTGCGGTCATTTATAAGCATATGATCTATAAGGAACTGATCGATGCCCAGATGGCCAAATCCCTGCCCGTGGTCCTTAAGTCGAACCGGATTATCTGCCGCGACGCGGCAATGCGGTATGTGGTGGTACGCCATGAGGAGCTGATGACGGAGGACGCTTATCCTCTCCACGACGGAGTGGCCTATGTGCCCCTTTTCTCGGAGCGGGATATCATCCTGTTCCAGGACGCATACGGGAACCGGTATCTGAATATCCGCTATGACAGGACACCGGCTATGGAGGATGTGGACGAGCTTTTGGAATGCTGTTTTGAGGTTTACCCGGATCACCCGGTCCTGTTCGTCAATGCCTGCTATGAGGCCATGGAGAAGGAGGAGCTGAGTGAGGATAATGCGGCCCTTTTAGAGCTGGCGGATCAGAAGATGAAGCTTCATCCGCTGTTCCGTTCACGCATCATGTCGGCGATTGTGAAGTATTATAAAAAGATGGTGGACGAGAGTGAGGACGGCACGAGGAATAACAGCGTGGCTTATCTGCTATGCCTGGACAAGGATTCTCTGACCAGACAGGAGAGAAGCGGCGTCTGCGAGACGCTGATCAGACAGAATTATTATTCGGAGGCGTATGAGATGATCTGCCGCTTCGGCACGGAGGGCATCCAGGTTAATCGTCTTTTGAAGCTGTGTACAAAGATGGTGCTCCAAAACCTCTTCGACGAGGACGACAGGCTGCTTCATCTGGCTTATCAGGTGTTCCTGGAAGAGAAAAGCGACAGCGTTATTCTCGATTACCTGTGTGAACACTTTAACGGAACCGTGGATCAGATGTACCGGATATTGATGCAGGGAATCAAGGAACACGTGGAAACCTACGATCTGGAGGAGCGTCTTGTGGCGCAGATGCTGTTTACCGGCAGCACGGAGAAGATGGACCGCGTTTTTGAACTCTACGCTTCCAGGAAGAAGACGAGTGAAAACGTGGTAAAAGCTTATTTTACCGTGAAGAGCGTGGAGTATTTCCTCTATGACAGGACGACCGAGGATAAGGTGTTCGCCTATCTGGAAGCCGCTGTCAACAACAGTGTGGAGAAAGACAAGGTGCCGGACATCTATCTGCTGGCCCTTACCAAATATTATTCCACTCTCCCTGCTCTTTTGGATGAGCAGAGGGAGCTGTGCCAGGCGGTTGTGGATGTCCTGATTGAGGCCGGGATGATTTTTGCCTATTTTAAGGATTTGGCAAAGTTCATTATGATACCGGGTAATATTCTGGATAAGGAAATTATCGAATACCATGGTAATAAGGAGACAAAGCCGTATCTGCGCCTGCGGATACTTCCGGAAGAAGAGGAATACCATTACGAGGACATGCGTCCCGTGTATAAGGGGATTTATATCCGTGAGAAGGTCCTGTTTGAGGGCGAGATTATGGAATACCAGATTCTGGAGGATGAGAACGGGGAGCGGAAGAAAGTGGCGGAGGGAAGCGTCTCCTGCAGGGAGGTTACAACCAGAACGCCGGGCAATCGTTTTGCCTGCCTGAATGAGATTAGTCTTTCCCTGGAACTGAAGAACGAGGCGGCCCTGAGAGAACAGATGGAAGATTATTTAAAAAAGGATACGGCGGTTGCAGCGCTGTTCACATTGCAGTAAGCGGCTGTTCAAAACACTGCGTTTTTGCAGTCGGTGAACAGGTATGTAGGTGACCTTGAAAGGACTTTTAGAGAATGGACGGACTTGTAATAGGAATTGATTTATGTGATAACTACACACATATTTCGTGTATGGAGCCGGAACAGACCTGGGTAATACCCACAGTCGTGTGCAAAAACAAGAATATCGACGAATGGTATGTGGAGGAGGAAGCTTACGCCCATACCCTGGTCGGTGACGGGATTATGGAGGATAAGCTCCTGACACAGGTGCAAAAGGACGGAACCGCCACAATCGGAGGCATCAAGTATGAGGGGATTTATCTCCTCAAGATGTTTCTTTTAAAAGCTTTGGAACTGCCAAAGAAAGCCTCCGGCAAGGAGGATGTGGCCAGCCTGGTCATTGCGGTGGACTGCCTTGAGGTAAAACTGATGGACAGTCTTCTTTACTGTGCCGATTACCTGAAGATTCCGCGCGGCAGGGTGCATCTGATCAGCCATACGGAGAGTTTCGTCTATTATGTCATGAGCCAGAAACGCGAAGTCTGGAGCAATCAGGTCGGGATGTTTGATTTAAGCGATCAGAGCCTGCGCTACTACGAGCTGAAGGTACAGAGGGGGCTCCGGCAGATGCAGGTGGTGGCCGATTACGATAATCTGGAGGAGGGATTCCACCTGGATGTGCTGGATAATACGGCGGGAGCCAGGCTGGCGGACCGTATTCTCTGTTCCTGTGCGGACCGTATTCTTCAGAAGCGGCTTTTTTCGGCCATCGTACTGACCGGCAAGGGATTTGAAAATACGGAGTGGGCGCCGGAATTCATGAAGCAGGTGTGCAGCCGGAGACGGGTTTTCGTGGAAAACAGCCTGTTTTCCAAGGGAGCGCTGATGAAAGCCGCCGATTACCTGCAGGAAAAAACATCTTACCCCTTTATCTGTATCTGCGAGGGCAGGCTTAAGACGACGGTCTCCATCAGGGTCCTGAATCACGATAAAGAGGGGCAGCTGGTCCTGGCCGCGGCCGGGGATAACTGGTATGAGGCAAAGAGCACGGTGGATTTTATCGTTACGGGGACGCCGGAGGTGGAATTTACGATTTCCCCGCTGGATCCCAAACGGAAGAAGCTGGTGAAAATCGAGCTGGCCGATTTCCCGAAACGGCCGGACAGGACGACCAGGATCGAACTCTCGCTGGGCTTTTCCAATGACCGGACAATGGTGGCCGTGATAAAGGATAAGGGGTTTGGCGAACTTTACCCTGCTGAGGATGCTGTGATAAAGCAGGAGGTTATATTATGAGCTTGATACTTTGCAGGCATGAGCCGGTGGAACATCCATATTTTATAGATCGCCTGGGAATCCATATTACATCCTCCCAGGAGCTTTGCTATGTTATTTATAATAATCCTCTGCTGGCCATGGGGGGCTTTATCGATGATAACCTGATTACATTTATCCGCTCCGAGCTTGACATGGCGTTTCTGGCGGGAAAGCTGGAGGCATATAAGAAAAGCGGGGAGGATCCCGATGAGATGATCTTTATCATCCTTCAGGAATGCTACTACTATACGGCAAGGGAGATAAGTAAATTCCGCCAGAAGATCGCGGCATACAGAAAGATGAGCGCCGCGGAATTTACAAAAGAGACGGCGGATTTTTATTTCAGGCTGAAACAGTACGGAACCGCAGTGCTCTACTATGAAAAGATCCTGGATGACTGGCGGATTAAGTCTCTGAGCGATGAATTTACTTCGAAAATCTGGAACAATATCGGTGCCTCCTATGCCGGGATTTTCTGGTTTGAAAAGGCGATGGCGGCCTTTGACATGTCCTACAATTTCCAGAAGAACAGGGATACGCTTAAGAAGATTTACCAGCTTACGTTACTGAACCCGGAGCTGACCTTAAAAGAACGGTATGAAGCCCTGATTACAAAAGAGGAAAAGGACGGATGGAAGGAAGAACTTGAGACCGTTTTGAAGGAGGCTTCCGAGGATGGGAGAGTAAAGGAAGTGGAAGCTCTTTTTGACCGGGATCCGATTAAGCGAATGACCGGATCCGGTAAGATGCTGACTGCATGGAAGCAGGAGTACAGAAAGATGATATAGCGCCGGAGCCGGGAGTTACGCGTCCATTGAATCGGGCGGACGGATGACCGGTGAAGCGGCGGCCTGTGGTAGGATACCGGCCTGTGCGGAAGGTTAAACGGCTTCTATATCGGCCGCGATATCAGTAAAGAAAAGTGTAACTGTTCAAAAGGTAGTATTCCGCGAGGTGTTTTCATGCATTTTTGCATGAAAATCCCGAGATTTGTCAGCGCGAAACGGCATTTTGAGCCGTTTCTGTGCATCGCAAAGCGGTAACTATGAAGGTACTGAATAGTTACAGAAAAGCTAAGAATAACCGGGGAGAAACTGTAGAATGAAAGAAGTTAAGGGGTCTATCTATGCTGTTATTTCAGCAATTATATTCGGGTGCATGCCCATTGTTGCAAAGTACCTGTATGCCGAGGGCTGCAATGCGGTCAGCCTGGTCGTATACCGCTACAGCCTGGCGCTTCCGGTGCTGTTTATTCTGGCGCTCAGGGAGCAGGCAAAAGATGAAAAAGAGAGGGAGACTTCGGGAGAGCTTAAAAAGCGCGACTACGGGATGCGGCTTACGATGTCCCAGTTCGGACAGTTCATTATCCTGAGCCTGGGATTTTCACTGACCCCGATCCTTTTGTTCTCCTCTTACAACTATATCTCAAGCGGCAGCGCTACCACAATCCATTTCAGTTATCCGGTGCTTGTGATTCTTGCATCGGTATTCATTTTTAAAGAGAAGGCGACATGGACCAAAATGGCCTCGGTTGTTTTCTGCGTGATTGGCCTTATCCTGTTCTATGAACCGGGGCAGGAAAACGGAATGATGGGAATCCTGCTGGCGCTGGCATCCGGAGTTACATACACGTTTTACATGATGTATTTTGAGCGGAGCACTCTGAAGTTTATGAAGCCGTTTAAGACGAATTTTTACATGTCCCTTGTCTCTGGTGTGATGGTCTTTGCACTTTCGCTGGTTACGAGAACCTTTGTGCTGTTCCATTCGGCCAGGGGCTGGGCGGCGGCGTTCGGCTTCTCCTTTATGCTGATCGTGGTGGCCTGTGTGCTGTTCCAGCTCGGCATAGCCATGACAGGAGCACAGAAAACCGCGATTCTCAGCACTTTTGAACCGCTCACCAGTATTGTGCTGGGAGTAGTCTGTTTCGGTGAGGCGGTTGGGGTGAAAACGGGCCTCGGTGTTCTCTTTATACTGGCTTCCGTCATTTCGATCACGGTGTTCGGAAGAAAAAAGGCGGCATAATTCCGATCCGCCGCAGTGCGATCCTCGCGCCGAGCGTGGCCGCATAGCGGAATATTACATCTTCGCGCTAGTGCGCATCCTGCCCGTAATCCTCCTCTAAAAGGAATACGGGCATTCTATATCTATACCGTTTCATTTTCTCTTGCATTTCTGCGGGTTTTCGGACCAGCTTTTTATCTTCCGGTTCCGGGAAAATCTTTATTATGGATTCCTTAAAAGGCTCTGTCTCCGCATGTTCTTCTGCATTTAATCCTTAAACTGCAAATGCCTTTAGAC
>CATWBR010000098.1 GCA_958349075.1 uncultured Clostridium sp. | reverse complement strand
TGCCGGAGATTAAATTCTGCCGGAGACGGTTGGTGACAAGATTTTACAATATCTGCTAAAAAGGCACTTGAAAATTTCATTGAAATAAGTTACTTCTATTGTTTGGTACCCATATTGTTTGGTATCAAACACAGATAGACAGACATACTATAGAGCGAGAAGCATATGTATATGAAATTGCTTGTATTTTGCTTTTGAATGTTATACAATAAAAGCACAAGAAGGGAGTGATTTTATGGCACAGATTAGTTTACGTGTTGATGATGATGTTAAGCGTGGTGCGGAACAGACCTTTGATGATATTGGTTTGAGTATGTCAACGGCGATCAATATCTTTCTGAAAAAGGTTGCCAGAGAACGTCGTATACCTTTTGAATTGTCTGCAGACCCGTTTTACTCTGAAAGCAATATGGCTCACTTGCGGCGTGGTATTTCTGCCCTTAATGATGGAAAAGGCGTAGAGCATGAGTTGATCGAGACAGAGGATGAATGAAAAAAGTATGGTTTGATGAAGCGTGGGAAGATTATCTATACTGGCAGACACAGGATAAGAAAACACTGAAACGTGTCAATGCATTGCTAAAGGATATAGAGAGAGGGCATTTTGACGGTATCGGCAAACCCGAACCGCTGAAAGGTGCGCTAAGTGGATTTTGGAGCAGACGCATTGATGATGCAAACCGCGTTGTATATCGTATCAGTGGTGATATATTGGAAGTTCTTTCATGCCGGGGACATTATGACGATTAGAGGACGGGAAACCGCCCTCTTTTATGTTGAGTGGCAATGAAAAGTCCGCGAAGCGTGCTTTTCGTTGTTATATTGCGGAAAATATTGACATTATTGCAGATACTAAGTTAGATGGTACAGTCCCTGTCAATGAAGTTCTGTATGCATTATCTGAAAAATGCGGGTTAAAGTGTTGCAGGAATTTGACATGCTTGCGGAGGGGTTAGGAATGGAGGGTGCCAAACATCATGCCTTAATTTTCAGACGGTAATGTTTGACCGGACGCCCTTTTCCTCCGAGACTTTCCTGACCAATCAATTCCGCATAACCGTACTGCACGAGATTGTTCAATATTTTGCTTGTCGTCCGGGGGGAAATACCGAGGCTTTTTACGATCTGAGCAGCGGTAACTTCATCGGAACCTTCCAGCCTCATCATGGAGGAAAGCTTGGAGATTGTCTCAACGGACAGGCGGACACTGCCGGCCACTTCCCGCAGGTATTTCGTTGCCTCCGCCGGCTGGGCTTTTTTTTCTTCCGGTGATGCATCCAGCAAAAACACCGCCTCATTCTCATCCATCAGAAAACTGCCCTGATCTTTGCCAAGGACCTTCTTTCCGTAGGCAGCCGCTTCCCAGGCATTCATGCGGGCCTGGTTTAAGGTGGCTCCGATGCCGTAGCTGATGACACCGTCAAAATTCATCTTGCTCTTCAGGAGGGCCCGGACGCCGCAGGAGTTATAATTATCGGTCATGTCTTTTATCAGCGTAGAGTTGGTGTAAATCTCGTAGCCGCTGTAACTTTCTTTAAGAACCAGGCTGTTCATGTATTTCTTATTCAGGATCATCACCGCCTGTTTCAGTTCGAGCAGACAGTGTTCCCTCTCCTCGTTTGTAATGCTCCACGTCTCCTTTTCCCTTGGGAAAATCACAATAGCGCCGGGGACATTTCCCCTCATCCTCTTTATCTTCATCTGCTGTTTAAGGGAGGAGAAGGTGCGCCTCAGTTCGTTTGCGCTTGGATTGACATAATAGGAGAGGATTCCATAGGACTCACCCATCCTGCATACGGTATAAAACTGTGTGAGAATCAGATCCAGCTCGTTATTCTCCAGCTTTTTCCGGTACGACTCAATCAGCTCGTTCTCCTTTGTCTCTATGTCTTCCGGCGGATATTCTATGAGTTCCTGTACAAAATTTACGGCCATGTCGGGCAGCTTCTCCTCGATCAGGGCCTGACTGAGGGTATACCCGTCTTCCAGGAAATCGATTCCAATCCGGTTTACGTCGGGTTTTTTCTTCAAAAGCATCAATTTAAGCATAAGCTGATAGATATGCTCCACTTCAATATTGAAACAGGCTGTCGGAACCTCTTCCCCGCTCTCGATCAACTGCTGTATTGTGATCAGAGGAATATATCCGCTGGTGATAAATCCGTCATATTGAGCTTTTTCCTGCCGGAATATTGAGCTGAGTTCACTGAGCTCATTGTACTCCCTGTAGGTGAACTCCACATCTTCCCGGGAGGTCCCCAATATTTTTTCACAATACTGCCTGATATGCGGCTTTAACAGCAGCATAATTCTGTAACTCATATTTTTTCTCCATTTTATCCTTGTGATTCCGGGTCTTGTCCCGTTTATTATATGATAAGTCCCCCTGAAATTCAAGTGAACGTGGTTTTCGTTGTTTGGAATAATGTCACGTCTGTCCGCATAAACTTTCATAAAGTTGTAGATATGGAAAGGGCAGGTGCGATCATTAATGATGGAGCTGATTAAGAAAAATATACATATGAACAGACAGAAAGGAAGCGCGGTATCCCAGATCACTCTGGACGACGATTTTATCGTTCCGGACACCATGGACGACGTATCCCAGGTCCTTCTGGATAACGGCGAGATCCAGATTGAATCATCGAGAACCCAGGGCGATAAGGTTCTGATTAAGGGAAAACTGGCTTTCCGTGTGCTGTACAGAAAAGCAGAAGGAGGGCTTCAGGCGCTGGGCGGAGAGGTGCCGTTTGATGAGACGGTCAATGTGCCGGATTTGGATGAGCATGACTATACCCAGGTGTCCTGGACGCTTGAGGATCTAAACACCAGCATGATCAATTCCAGAAAGCTGAGCATCAAGGCAGTCGTGACTCTGGAAGTGCGGGTGGAAAATCTGTACGATGCGGAGGCAGCCGTAGACATTGAGACGGATGATGAAGAGGTAGAGGTATTAAAGAGAAGTATCGACGTGGCGGCAATCGCGGTCAGGAGAAAGGATACATACCGGATCAAGGAGGATATCCAGGTTTCGGGCAATAAACCAAACATCGAGAGCATCCTGTGGAATGAGATGCGGTTAAGAGGCGTCACCTGCCGCCCCATGGACGGAAATATCCATCTGGAAGGGGAACTGATGGTATTTATCATCTATGCCGGGGAAGGGGAGCACACGCCGGTTCAGTGGCTGGAGGAGAGTATTCCGTTCTCGGGCGATGTGGAGCTTGCGGAAGCGGAGGAGAATATGGTTCCGGCGGTTGGCGTGAGAATCCTGCACCGGGGGATCGAGATGAAGCCGGACTACGACGGTGAAATGCGGGATTTTGAACTCGACGCCGTCCTGGAGCTGGATATGAAACTCTACATGGAAGAAAATGTGGAGCTTTTAAGCGATCTCTATTCTACCAACCGGGAGCTTATGCTGGATGCCGGGGAAGCCTGTTTCGACCGGCTGCTGACGAGGAATATCTGTAAATGCAAGGTGGCGGAGCAGCTTAAAATCAGCAAACCGGACCGGATCCTCCAGATCTGCCACAGCAGCGGAAGCGTGAAGCTGGATGAGGCGGAGCCGAGGGAGGACGGACTTCATATAGAAGGCGTCCTGGAGGTGAGTCTCCTGTACCTGACAGACGATGACACGGAGCCGGTGGGAGCCACGACCGAGATTGTCCCGTTCCACTGCGTGGCGGAGGCAGACGGCATTAATGCGGACAGCATCTGGCAGATGAACCTTGGACTTGAACAGCTTACGGCCGTAATGCTGGGAGGGGATTCTGTGGAGGTGAAGGCGGTGATTGCCGCCGATCTGCTGATCCTGCAGCCGGTGTGCGAGCCTGTGGTTACGGGCGTGAAGGTGGAGCCGCTGGATATGAAGAAGCTCCAGCAGATGCCGGGCATTGTGGGCTACATCGTGCAGCCCGGGGATTCACTGTGGAAAATCGCGAAGAAATTCCATACCACTGTGGAAAATATCAAGGAAACGAACGGTTTGACGGAGGATGAGATCCGGCCAGGGGAAAAGCTGGTGCTTATAAAAGAAGTTCAGTAGAAGGACTCCCGGTAAAAACCGGGCGGGCGGCAGGGACCGGATCGGTTCCGCCGCCTTTTTCTGTCCAAAGCTCATTGCGAACCAGCGCGGCTTAGAGTATACTAAATCATAACTGTTTATATGTTGGAAAGGCTGTACGACAGCGGAAAAAACGGCCGAAAGGAGGCAGATCATGCAGTTTGTACGTCTCAGAATCAAAAACTATAAAGTGATCCGGGATATGGAGATCCGGGACATGGAGAATGCCCTGATCCTGGTGGGAAAGAATAATACGGGGAAGACCTCCGTTCTGGACGCAGTCCGGGTCATGGCGGGAGTGGAGGAGCTGACAAAAGCTGATTTTAATGAGGCAAAGCAGAATGTGGAAATCGAAGTGACCCTGCAGATTACCGGTGAGGACCGCAGGATGATGCACCAGGCCGGTATTGTGAGCCGTTATAAGCGCTATGAGGTATGGGAGAAGGAATTTTACAGGAAACTGCCCTCCTGCAAAGGAGATCTGCTGGAATTTACTTACACCGCCAACTATGAGGGGAAAATCCGTTACACGGACGGCTTTAAAAAGGATAATCCCTGTATCAGGGAAGTCCTTCCGAGGATTCACTATATCAACACGGCAAGAGATCTGCAGATGTTTCAGAATGACCTTCTGCTGTTTCAGGACAACAGGATGATGAATCAGCTTCGCTCCGGCCGGTGCCTTTTCGACGGAGCCAAGGAATGCAGGCACTGTTTTCAGTGCATTGGCCTGATTAATAAGAAGAAACCCGAGGAACTCGATGCCGCCGAGACGAGGAAACTTCTCGAATACAAGCTGTACCAGTCCAATATGGGGGATCTTGTGGAACGGATCAATGAGAACTTCCACAAAAACGGGGGGTACGACGATATCCTCTACGAGCTGCGCTGTGATATCGACCGGCTGTTCCAGATTGAGGTAAGGACCTACAACAGTGACCGCGGCGAGACGGATACGGTTGAACATATGGGAAAAGGCATGCGCAGCATCTATATGCTTTCCCTGCTGGAGACTTATATAGAGGGAGAGAACAGGATACCAAGCATTGTCATCGTGGAATATCCGGAACTGTTTCTGCACCCGCAGCTCCAGAAGGTATCGAGTGAGATATTGTACAGGCTGTCCAAGAAAAACCAGGTCGTGTTCAGTACCCATTCCCCCCAGTTACTGCTGAATTTCACCAACGGCCAAATCAGGCAGGTGGTGCTGGACAGCGAGTACTACTCTGTGCTCCGGCAGAATACGGACATTGGGGAAATACTTGATGATCTCGGATACGGGGCGGCCGACGCTCTGAACGTGGACTTTGTATTTATCGTGGAGGGGAAACAGGACAAGAGCCGCCTTCCTCTGCTGTTGGAAAAATATTATTCCGAGGTTCACGACAGGGAGGGGAACCTTTCGAGGATTGCCATCATAACGACAAATAGCTGCACCAATATCAAGACATATGCCAATTTGAAATATATGAACCAGGTCTATTTAAAAGATCAATTCCTGATGATACGGGACGGAGACGGAAAGGATCCGGAGGAGCTTGCAAGTGAACTGTGCCGTTATTATGACGAGCAGAACCTGAGGGACGTGGACCGTCTGCCGAGGGTGAGACGGAAAAATGTTCTGATTCTGAAATATTATTCCTTTGAAAATTATTTCCTTAATCCAACAGTCATGGCAAAAATCGGAATTGTGAAATCGGAGGAAGATTTTTATCATATTCTGTGGCAGAAATGGACAGAATATCTCGGTCGGCTTCGATCGGGCAGAAATTTTGTAAAGGAGCTTGGACGGACTCCGGAATCGGAAGAAGACTTAAAAAATAATATGGAGCTTTTTAAAATTCATATGAGAGGCCATAACCTCTACGACATTTTCTACGGACGCTATAAAAAGAAGGAAAAACAGACGCTGAAGCAGTATATCGAACTGGCCCCCAGGGAGGAGTTCTCCGACATACTGGACAGCATTGACAACTTCCTCTATTTTGACAGCCGGAAAAAAATGCCGGAATGAAAGTTGCATTTCAGGAGAAAATCCATATAATAGATTATAGCCAAAGCAGAGGAAGAGAGTAGCGCATCCGGCCGATGCTTTAGATAGATACGAAGCTCTGATGTGGGACCGCCGAAAGGCACCCCGGAGCTTTGGGCGGTAACGGCACATTGCAAGGTGTTGTTACCGTTTACATACCCCCTGGAGGAAGATGATGAATTATACATACCTTCTGCGGTGTTCCGATTCGTCGCTCTACTGCGGGTGGACAAACCATCTGGAGGAACGGCTGAAGACACATAACGCGGGAAAAGGTGCTAAATATACGAAGAGCAGGCGGCCGGTCACTCTGGCCTATTATGAGGCCTGGGAAACAAAAGAGGAAGCCATGAAGCGGGAGGCGGCAATAAAAAAGATGACAAAGAGAGAAAAGGAAGCTCTGGCTGCAGAGCTTCGCATTATTATATCTCCTGCAAAGAAGATGCAGGTTAAGACGGATGAACTGCCCTGGAAAAATATGCCCGTAATGATAGAGAAGACGGAAACGCTGAAAGAAAAGCTAAAGTCCTTTACGGAGCCTCAGCTTAAGAAACTGTTTGCGGCCAATGACGCAATCACCCATCAGAACTATCTGCGCTACCGGGATATGGACCTGAGAAGGAATGTGACGCCGGCAGCGCTCTCCTATGTGGGGATCCAGTATCAGTATATGGCGCCTCAGATATTTTCCGAGGCCCAGTGGGAGTACATATGCCGTCATCTGCGCATCCTGAGCGGGTTTTACGGGATTCTGAGGGCCGACGACGCGGTTGTGCCTTACCGCCTGGAGATGCAGGCGAAGCTGGAGGCAGGCGGAGCAAAGGACCTGTACGGCTACTGGAAGGATGAGATTTACAGGGAGCTGTACCACCCGGAGGAAGGAACGGGACGTTATAAAGTCCTCAATCTGGCGTCGAAGGAGTACAGCAGCGCAGTTGAGCCGTGGCTGAAGCCGGAGGATGAGTTCGCCACCTGTATTTTCGGAACCATGAAAGACGGGAAGGTCAAAGTAAAGGCGACGGAAGCGAAGATGGCCAGAGGTGAGATGGTCCGCTTTCTGGCGGAACAGAATGCCATGGGATTTGAGACAGTGAAAAAGTTTGACCGTCTCGGTTTTTCCTATGCACCGGAATGCTCCGATGAGAGCCGGTTCGTATTTTTAAAGAACGAGGATGAGCAATGATTAAATTTCTGATTAAGCGTTTTATAAAGGATTCCGATAACATAAAAGACCCCGCGGTGAGACGTATGTACGGTTCGCTTTGCAGCTCTGTGGGCATCGGGCTCAATATCTGCCTTTTTATCGGAAAATATCTGGCAGGCGTTTTAAGCGGTTCCATCGCCATTATGGCCGACGCCTTCAATAACCTTTCGGATGCAGGGTCTTCCCTCATTACACTGATAGGGTTTAAGTTTGCGGGAATGAAGCCGGACGCCGAGCACCCCTTCGGCCATGGGAGGATTGAGTACATATCGGGACTTGCCGTCTCGGCTGCAATCATCCTGATGGGCGTGGAGCTGGCCAAATCGTCTGTTTCCAAGATCCTGTCACCCTCCCCGGTTGAGATGAATATGACGGCAATTGTCATTCTGGTGATTTCCGTTTGCGTGAAGCTTTACATGTGCAGTTATAACCGGTTTGTGGGCAGGCAGATAGACTCCGCCGCGATGAAGGCGACGGCCACGGACAGCTTAAGCGATGCGGTGGCCACCTCCGTTGTGCTCCTGGCTATGCTGGTGCTCAAATTTACCGGAGTGAATGTGGATGGCTGGTGCGGAGCCATGGTGGCCCTTTTCATCCTCTACGCAGGCTACAGTGCGGCAAAGGATACGCTGAGCCCGCTGTTAGGCCAGCCGCCGGAGGAGGAATTGATCAACCAGATCCGGGATATTGCGCTGTCCCACAGGGAGATTGTGGGAATTCACGATTTGGTGGTGCACGATTACGGTCCCGGCAGGCTGATGATCTCCTTCCATGGAGAGGTTCCGGGGGATGGAAACATATTTGAGCTCCACGACGTGATAGACCAGGCGGAAAAGGAGTTAAAAGAGAAGCTGGGCTGCGATGCCGTAATCCATATGGATCCCATTGCCACCAACGACGATGAGGTAAAGATTGTCAAACAGTGCGTGGCCGGGCTGGTCAAAGAAATAAACGGGGACTTATCCATCCACGATTTTAGGATGGTCAAGGGCCCCACACATACGAACCTGATTTTCGACGTGGTGGTGCCGTTCCAGTTAAAACTGTCGGATCGGGAAGTGACCGATGAAATCACGAGAAGAGTCCGGGAAAAGTGGGAAAACTATTACGCGGTTATCGAGATTGACCACAGCTATGTATTGTAGGCTTATCATGCCGGGCGGTACAATTCGGGAAAGGAAAAGGACGAGACGATGAAATACAGAAAATGGATGGCCGTCCTGGCTGCCCTGTGTGTTGCCGGAACGGCGGCAGGCTGCGGATCCCGGACTTCAGATACGCCTTCCGTTTCGGAGGAGAGCGGGAGTATTCAGGAGCCGTCAGGCCCGGAAGAAGAGAAGACGACAGAGGAATCCCGGGAAGAGACGGAAAGTTTTGAGACGTGGGAACATAAGGAAACAGAGGCCGGGAGCCGGGAAGAGGAGACGAAAGAGACGCTGCCCGGAGACGGCGATACATTTGTGCAGCAGAAGATCATTGTTGCGACCGATCTTCATTATCTGGCGGAAAAACTGGCCGGAAACAGGTGCCAGAGTTTTATGGCCGCCGTGGAATCGAGCGACGGCCGTGTGCTTCAGTATGGATGGGAGATTCTCGATGCATTTTTGGACGATGTGATTGAGGAGAAGCCGGATTTGGTTATCCTCACCGGTGATTTGACGCTGAACGGAGAAAAAGAGAGCCATGAGGAGCTGGCCGAAAAGCTGGAAGTGCTTTCGGACCATGGCATAGAGGTGGCTGTGATTCCGGGCAACCATGATATCAATAATCATTACGCAAGAAAATTCACCTCGGACGGAACCGTGAAAACAGATGTAATCACTGCGGATGAATTCAGCAGTATCTACGCAGACTATGGCTATGTGGCGGCGGACAACAGAGATCCGGCCTCCCTGAGCTATCTGTATAAGCTGGATGATTACTACTGGCTTCTGATGCTGGACTCCTGCCAGTACGATCCGGTCAACCAGGTCGGCGGAATGATCCGCAGGGATACGTATGAGTGGATGGAAAAGCAGTTGGAGGCCGCCTGGGAGGAAGGCGCCCAGGTCATCACGGTGAGCCACCACAACTTGTTTGACCAGAGCGGAGTGAGCAGGGAATTCTATGATAACTGTACGATAGAACACAATGAAGAGCTGGTAAGCATGCTTTATGATTACGACGTGCGCCTCCATCTCAGCGGCCATCTTCACCTGCAGCATTACAAGGAGGATGAGGACAGCGGAATCAGTGAGGTTGTGACGGGATCCCTCGTGATGGCTCCATGCCAGTACGGTGTGATGAAAATCTGGAACAGCGGTGACATCCAGTACGATGCAAAATCGGTGGATGTGGACGGTTGGGCAAAGCGGAATTCTTATAAAAACAGGGACTTGGCGGACTTTAAAACCTTTAGTGAGAACTTTTTAAACCAGGTTACATACAGGAATGCGGTCCTGGATCTCAGAAAACATACGCTGGAGCGGAAACTGTTTTTCAGCGACGAGAAGATTGACGAGATGGCCAGGTTTTACGCAAGGCTCTGTGTTTATTATTATGGCGGCAGGATGTTTGAGATCGCGGATACGGTTAAGAGTGAGAAAGCATATCAGTATTGGAATGAGATTGACTATGTCAGTGACTTAAGCGATTTCCTTAGGAATATCCTCGAGGACGAGGCGAAGGATTTCTCACACCTCACGGTTCACTATTAAGCCGCAGTAAGCCGCTGTCAGCATTAAGCCACTGTCCGCGCAGGGCGGATTACAGCAGAAAAAGGATGGAATCAATGATGCAGGAAAGAAAGAAATCGGAGCTGACAACGCTCTGTTATATCGAAAAAGACGGCTGCTACCTGATGCTGCACCGTGTAAAGAAAGAGAAGGATGTCAATAAGGATAAGTGGATCGGCGTGGGCGGCCATTTTGAAAAGGATGAGAGTCCGGAAGAGTGTCTTCTGCGCGAAGCGAAGGAGGAGACCGGACTGACCCTGACCTCCTGGAAATTCAGGGGAATCCTGACCTTTATCGCAGAAGGGTGGCCGATGGAGTATATCTGCCTGTTCACGGCCGACGGTTTTACCGGGGAACTTAAGGCATGCGATGAGGGGACGCTTGAATGGGTAAAGAAAGAGGATGTATTTAAACTGAACCTGTGGGAGGGGGATAAGATCTTCCACAGGCTCCTTCTGGAGAGCGAAGATTTCTTCTCTCTGAAGCTTAAGTACGATGGGGATGAACTGAAGGAGTGGGTTCTGAACGGAGGAGCTTCTATTTAAGCTGGCGGCGAAGCCGGAAACACTGGAAGGCGTGATTGCCTTTCTGGAACGGAGAATATAAGAATGGGACTTAAATGCCTTTATGAGGTAAATGGAGATTTTATCAAAATACTCAGATGTTACGGGGAGTGCAGCCAGATTGTGCTCCCTGAAACTATTTCCGGCAGGAAGGTGACGGAACTGGGAGATTATGTCTTTTCCGGGGATATGCGCGGGACGCCGGCAGGGAAACTGTGGGAGGCAGGAGCCGGAACAGAAGGCGAAGCAGAATATCAGGGTACGGATATGGCCGGCCTGCAGGCGGCCTGCGGCGAGCGCCTTCGGGAAATCAGTCTTCCCCCCGGTATACGCAAAATCGGACGTTATGCATTCTACAACTGCTACGGTCTTAAAAAGCTTACGATGTTTTCCACAATTCCAGATATTGGTGCCGGAGCCTTCAATGGCTGCCGGGGGATTGAGGAGCTGGAAATCGGTGTTGTAAAGGGGGAACGCTCGTGCCTGAAAGAGGTGCTGGCGGAGCTGAACGAATCCCTGACCGTCGGTTACAGGCAGCTTGAGAAAGATGCGGACGGGCAGCTTCGGTGTACGGGACGGGCCAGTCTCTTTTTCCCTGTCTTCTATGAGGAGGCGGTGGAGAACACGCCGGCCAGGATTCTGGAAACCCATGTGCACGGATGCGGACACCGCTACCGTTATGCGTTTGAGGGAACTGAGTTTAAATTTAGGGAATACGACCGCCTGTTTATCCATGCAAAGACCCAGGAACCGCCCCAAAGGGCGGCGGCCCTTGCAATGGGACGTCTCCGCTTTCCACTGGAGCTGACGGAAAAGGCCTCACTGATGTACAGGGAATATCTGATCCTTCATCCCGAAGAGGCCGCAGCCTGTCTTCTGAAAAAGGACAGTATGGACGAATGGAAATGGTTTGTTGATGAATTTTTACCTTCTGAAGGGGAAAATGAAGAAAAAAGGATAAAGGTTGAGCACGCGACTGCGGGTTGTTTGGGGAACGAGGGTTATGCAGTGCGTGCTCGCGAGGAATATTCCGATATAAAGAAACCGGCTTTGGGGAAAACCGGCTTTGATAAACTGATTCATGCCTCAAACCGGGCCGGCCGTACGGATGTCATAAGTTTTCTTATGAATGCCTCTTACCGTGCCTATCCTCCTGAGAGGAAAAAATTTGAGTTATAAAGCCGAAAAAAATATATCATTTTTGTTCTTTAACTTGATTATAT
>CATWBR010000097.1 GCA_958349075.1 uncultured Clostridium sp. | reverse complement strand
TAACCGTCTTGATGCAATCTTTGAGGGGGCCAGTAAGCTCTCCATCGAGAAACAGGAGTTGATTCTGGCTTTAATAGAGGGGATGGCTTTCACAAAAAAACTTTACACTCTTCAGGGGGACAGGAGGGGGACGGAGAAGAAGGTTAACACCCGTTCCGCATAACGGATAAATACGGAAATGCTGCGCAGCTATTTCTTTTATTTATAGTGTAACTGGAAACGGTAACTGTGAAGCTACGCAAAACAGTTACTTATTGACTATTATCAGGAGGAGCTATTTTATGAGTGTGTATGATCTGTTGATTGATGTGGCTATTGCGTCAATCCTGATTTTGGCCGGGCAGCTGCTGCGTGCAAAAATTCCTGTTTTTCAGAAATTCTTTGTTCCGGCCAGTATGATCGCCGGATTTATTGGTCTGGCCATGGGAGACCAGGGTCTGGGAATCCTGCCGTTTTCGACCTCGATTGGGTCCTACGCGGGGGTGTTGATCATTCTGGTTTTTACTATTGTCGGAGTCAATGGATTTAAGATGGGGGAGACGAAGGGGGCAGGTGAAGAGGTAAAAAGGGTGCTTAGCTTCAACATGTACCGGTTTGTCATTTTCTTTCTGCAGTTTATCATCCCAATTACAGTGACGCTCACTGTCATCAAAGCTGTGAACCCCGAGGTAAATCAGGGCATTGGAATTTTGCTGGCATCGGGCTTCACAGGAGGACACGGTACGGCGGCGGCCTGCGGGGCAACCTTTGCAGAGCTTGGCTGGCCGGAAGCGACCGATTTGGGAATGACGTTTGCAACCATCGGAATACTGACGGGGATTTTTGGAGGCCTGGCATTTATTAAATGGGCCACGAGCAAAGGATACACCGGATATATCAAGGATTTTAAATATATTTCAGGAGATTTAAGAACCGGGCTTGTATCAAAGGAAAACAGGACATCTATCGGGGAGGATACGATCAGCTCCGTGTCACTGGACACGCTGTGTTTTCATCTGGCAATTGTGGCCGGCATCGCCGGGCTTGGGTACTATCTGAATGCAAATATTATTGCGGTTCATGTATTGCAGGGGATTCCGGACTTTACGGTTGCGTACCTGATTGCTTTGATATTCTTTTTTGCGCTTCGGAAGACTTCTGTCTACGATTACATTGATACCAATATCAATCAGAAGATATCCGGTACGGCCACGGATTATCTGGTATTTTTCGGTATTGCCTCGATCAAGCTAACGGTTATTGTGGAATACGCGGTTCCGCTGGTCATCTTAACTGTCGCCGGCCTTGTGTGTGTTTTCCTGACCGTGATACCGCTGGGATATCTTATGAACAAGGACAGCTGGTTTGAACGCGCCCTGTTCTGCTTCGGTTACAGCACCGGCGTGTTTGCCATTGGTTTTGTCCTTCTTCGGATTGTTGATCCGGAGAATAAGTCAAAGACGGTGGAGGATGTGGCTATGACCCCATTCCTCAACTTTATTGAGATTGCCTTCTGGTCATTGATACCGGCCGCGCTGATCGCAGGAAAAGGGTGGCTTGTCGTAGGCCTGGTTTCACTGGCATTTGTCATTTCGCTGGCTGTGACGATAGGAGGAAAGATGTGGTATACGGCGCCGCTCCGGGAGCGCAAGACGCTTGGAACCACAGAGGAGTAAGAGCAACCATTTATTAAATAAAATATATTAAAGGAGGAGCGTATTATGAGCAGTACAAAGATTGATTTCCTGTATCTGAATGAGGAGGAAATGGTGAAAGCGGGAGTAACCGATATGCACCGCTGTGTGGAGGTAATGGGGGAGGTCTTCGATCTTATGGGAAGAGGCGACTATGTGATGGGCGGCAAGAACCATAATTCCCATGGTATCATGATTTCTTTCCCTGACGAGCCGGAATTTCCTAATATGCCGAAAAATGGACCTGACCGCCGTTTCATGGCGATGACAGCTTACCTGGGCGGCAGGTTCAATATAGCCGGTGAGAAATGGTATGGTTCCAACCGTGACAATGTTGAAAAGGGCATTCCGCGCTCCATTTTAATGGTCATGCTGAACAATGCGGATACAGGGGCTCCCGAGGCGCTGATGTCGGCCAACCTCATCAGTGCGGTGCGGACGGGCGCGATACCGGGAGTCGGAGCGAAATATCTGGCCAGACCTGAATCCAGAGTATGCGCACTGATCGGCGCAGGTGTTATCAGCCGTACCTGTTTCATGTCTCTGATTGATGTATGTACAAAACTGGATACAGTTAAAATATATGATATTTATCCGGCCGCATCAGAAAAGCTGGCCGCTTATATCCGTCAGAATTATCCGCAGATCCATACAATCGAACTTGCAGGCAGCGTGGAAGAGGCTGTGCGGGAGGCCGACGTGGTCAATGTGGCAACCTCCGGCAAGGTATATCCGCGGATTGAGGAGGAATGGCTGAAGCCGGGCGTCTATGTCTCATTGCCGGCAGGAATAGACCTGGATCCCGATTTTGTTCTGAACCGCGCACGCCGTGTGGTGGACAACTGGAAAATGTACGAAGCGTGGAGCGATGAACTGCAATATCCGTATCATCCAATCATGGGACTGATCGGAACGTATTATCTTGACTGGCTTGCGGAGGGCAGGATGACCGAGGACATGATCGAGAACCTGGGCGATATTGCCGCGGGCAAGATTGCGGGCAGGAAAAATGATGAGGAGAAGATTCTCTTTGGAATGGGCGGCATGCCGGTTTATGATGTGGCCTGGGGCCATACCGTTTATCATCAGGCAAAGGAAATGGGACTTGGCACGACACTGAACCTGTGGGATAAGCCGTATCTGTATTAATCCGAAACGGCGCCGCGCATATAATACGTGAGTGTGTCTGAAAAGCAGAAGAAAAGGTTGGCCGCTTTGCGGGCGGAAAGAACCGCAGCGGCCGGGACAGGGGAAAACCGGGCAATGCAGATGCATTTTCCGGTTTTCTTTTGCAGTTTAAAGGTGAAATTAAAATGCAACAGTTCATGCTGTCTGAACTGTTACGGTTAAATCCGTCAGGTTACGGAAAGTGGGAGGTATGTGTTGAAGATACAGTTGACAGAAAAGGCGGCGGAAATACTCCTGGCCTTGACCGCACTCATTTGGGGGAGCGGATTTGTGTGCTATAAAAATCTGATGAGTCTTTTGACACCGATTCAGTTTGTGGTTGTGCGTTCCTTTTTTTCGGCGGTTTGTGCCGGATTATTTTTCCTGTGTGTGATTAGACGGGCGAGCCGGCGGGAATGGCTGGGAGGTTTTCTGCTGGGAGGAATTCTGGCGGCAGCCGGTCTGGTACAGACTTATGGGATACGCATAACATCGTCGGGGAACTGCGCATTTCTGACGGGAACAAATGTGGTAATGGTGCCCTTTCTATCCTGGGCGCTGACGAAAAAAAAGCCGGGCCGCAGCAATCTGTTTTCCGCGCTGATGATGTTTGCCGGGGTCTGCCTGCTGACTGTGGACTTTAACAATATCACGGCTGTCAATGCAGGGGATCTGCTGTCGTTTCTGGGAGCATTCCTCTATGCGGTTCATATCGCAGTCACGGGAAAGCTCTCCGGCACGGTGAGGCCTAAGGCGGTGACTTGTCTGCAGTTTCTGGCTTTGTTTACTGTAAACCTTTTGTTTGTTCCGCTTGAGGAAACACCTTTTATAATACCGCCGGCTGCAGTTCTTCCGGCCGCATACCTGGGCATTGTTTCAATATTTATTGGGCATACCCTCCAGATCATCTGTCAGGAAAAGGTAGAGAGCACAAAAGCAGCCGTGCTTCTGAGCCTGGAGGGGGTATTTGGGAGCATATTCAGCGCAATTCTTCTGGGGGAGCGGTACCAGCTTCCTGCACTGGCCGGCTTTGTGCTTATTTTTTTGTCAATTCTGCTGTCGCAGACAGGAGGACGCGTCCGAAACGGGCCGGGGCCAGCGGGGTGAGTGGGTTGGCTGAGTCTTCCGTCCCCCGGATTGCAGGCTGTCGTGAGGAGGGGAATCCGGCCGGAATGAATTGCTGCGGCGTCCTCACCTGATTAACTAAATGACATTGGGTGTGAACAGTAACGCCAACAAACAGCGCGCGTCTTTTGCATCTGAAAATTGTATTTCACTAAAGGCTGTGATAAGATATACATAGGGCGGCAGAGAACGTAACCGCACTATAACGGCACTGCTTCAGTGTTACGGATAAAGAGAACACGGGATGAAATTGTGTTTACACGGGGGAATTTATGATAAAAGTATTTTTAGTAGAAGACGAGGCCATCATACGCCGCGGAATACGTGACAATATCGACTGGAATGCCAACGGATTTGAATTTGTGGGAGAAGCGGGGGATGGGGAGTATGCCTACCCTCTCATTTTAAAGACGGAACCGGACATCCTTGTGACCGACGTGAAGATGCCGTTCATGGACGGACTGGAACTGAGCCGCCTTGTAAAAAAGGCCCTGCCTCAGACGAAGATTATCATACTCAGCGGTTATAATGAATTCGATTATGCCAAAGAGGCGATTAAAATAGGCATCAGCGATTATCTTTTAAAACCTGTCACATCGGTAAATCTGATTGACGCGCTTAAGAAGGTGGCGGAAACCATTCGGGAGGAGCGGGAGAAGAGCAGGCTCCTGGAGCGGTATTTTGTCAGCTATGAGAAGTATACGGAATTTTTGGACAAGACAGATTACAGCGGAGTGGACAGGAAGCTGATAGAAGATTTCCTGAAGCTGGGTTCCCTGGATGAGTGTGATCTTTTTGTGGATGAGTACTTTCAGGCCGTGGGAGAACATAATTATAAGTCCCTCCTGCTCAGGCAGTATATGGTAATGGATATCTTCTACTGCGTCCAGGAATTTCTTAAGGGAATCAATGTCCAACCGGAAGAGGTGCCGGAGGAGCGAAAGGATATCAAACTGATTCCAAAGGCAATTGTAAGTGTTGAAACGACACTGATGTATCTGAAGGATCTCTTTGTCTTCGCTGTGACAATGAGGGACAGGGTGTCGAACGACCGGTACGGCACACTGATCCGGGAGGCCAGGGATTATATTGCGGAACACTATGGTAAGAGTGATTTTTCCCTGAATATGATAGCCAACCACATCGGAGTCAGCCCGAGCTATTTCAGTTCCATCTTCAAGCAGGAGACGGGCCAGTCATTCATTGAATATCTTACAAAGGTCAGAATCGACAAGGCCTGCGAGCTTTTAAAGTGTACGACGCTCAGGACGGCGGAGATTGGGGAACGTGTGGGATATAATGATCCTCACTATTTCAGTTCGACCTTTAAAAAGACAACGGGCCAGTCTCCGAAGGAATTCAAGGCAAAGGAAGTTAAAAATGATAACTGAGAACAGTGGCAGGGATACGGTGAATCAGTCCGAGGACAGGAGAACGGGGCTTAGAAAGGTGACGCTGAAGATGCGCCTGACCCTCCTTCTTTTTGTAATCGCAATCCCACTGACCGGGATGGTGCTGGGAATCCTCGCCATGATCCGCAATTATTCCAATTCGTATAAAAATATCATGGCCAACGTGAAAGTCGCCAACGAGTATAACCTGAAATTCAAAGAGGAGATGGAATACTCCATGTACCGCGTTATGATAGGCCTGATCGACGCGGGGCAGTTTGAGAACGGCGATATTATAGAAGGGGAAAGCCGGTATGCGACCGTAGTCAAAAATCCGATGAATTTAATCAGTTCCGCCCGGTATGCTTTTTCAAATACGGTGGAGAGGACGCCGGGGTCGGACAGTGATATCAAGATCAGGGGAATTTTATCATGCCTGGATTCACTGGAAAAAGCGGTGAATAAGATGATAGAAAATTCCAAGCTGGCCGGAACCTATGACGAGAATTTTAACATTTGGGAAAATGACATCCAGGGTCTCTGTTCCATGATCCAGGACTACATCACCCAGTATAACTACTATGAAATCCTCAAAATGGAAGATTTGCAGAAGGAGCTGGAGTTACATACAAAACAGATTGTAGGTGGATTTCTGGCGCTTCTTGCCGGAGTTCTGGTAGTTGGTTTTACGCTTTCGGTGATGATCACAAAGTCGGTTACAAACCCCATCAACAATTTAAAGCAGACGGCCGAACGGCTGGGACGCGGTGAACTGGAGGCACGGGCAAAGATGTGCGGCCTGGAAGAAATCAATGTGCTCGGCCGGACGCTGAACAGGATGAGCGACGAGATCGCGGGGCTGATGGAGAAGACGAGGCAGGAACAGAAGAACCTCAGGGAGGCGGAGTTAAAGCTCCACCAGGAACAGATTAACCCGCATTTTCTCTATAATACGCTGGATTCCATTGTCTGGATGGCAGAGGGCGGCAATAACCGGCAGGTGGTGGAGATGACGACCGATCTGAGCGATTTCTTCAGGACGGTGCTCTCGGGCGGCAACGATTTTATCACGATAGCCGAGGAGGAGTCCCATATCAGGAGCTACCTGAAAATCCAAAAAATCAGATATGAGGATATCCTGGACTACAGGATAAACATAGAACCGTCGATCAAGGACAAGATTGTGCTCAAAATGATCCTCCAGCCGATTGTGGAGAATGCCCTGTACCACGGGATAAAAAATAAACGGGGAGGCGGTTCCATTATCGTACGGGGCTACGAGGACAGGAATGGAATTGTCTTTGAAGTGGAAGACAACGGAATCGGAATGGATGAGGAGATGCTCCGAAAATTGAGGCAGAAGCTTAAGGGCAATGGAAATATCGAGGTCAGCAAAAAAGGCGGTTTCGGTTTGAACAATGTAGCGCAGCGGATCAGGATGTATTATGGGGAGGGAGCCGATATTACGGTTGAGTCGGAACCCGACGTGGGAACCTGCATTAAAGTGTACCTGGGAAGCTTTCTAAAAGAGAATCGAAAAAAATCATAAACTTTTCGAAAAAAATCACAAGTTTTTTCTCTTGACCCGGGGAATATCGGGAAAATAGGTGTAAAACAGTGAAAAAATTTTAACCTTTTTCAAAAGATGCTCTGTTTAAAAATGGCAGAGCATCTTTTATAATATAAACATAAAGATGATAAGTAAAAATACTTTTCACTTTGAACAGACGATGAAAAGACAAGATTCTTTTCGCCGGACGAAACAGGAAACAGCGACAAAAAGTAACCCAAAAACAAGGAGGAAGAAGTATTATGAAAAAAAGATTTTTATCAGCAGCTCTTACCGTAGCAATGGCAGTATCCATGACAGCATGCTCCAGCAAACCGGCTGAGACCGCACCGGCAACAGAGGCTGCGGCACCGGCAGAAACAGAGGCAAAAGAGGCAGCAGCAGAGACAGAGGCAAAAGAGGCAGCAGCAGAGACAGGTGACAAAGAGCTCATCACGGTCGGATACGCACAGGTTGGCGCCGAGTCTGACTGGAGAACCGCTAATACAGAGTCTTTCAAATCTACATTTACCGAAGAAAACGGCTACAAGCTCATCTTTGATGATGCTCAGCAGAAACAGGAAAACCAGATTAAGGCAATCCGTTCCTTCATCCAGCAGGATGTAGACTACATCGTAGTAGCTCCTGTAGTTGAGACAGGATGGGAAACCGTTCTTGAAGAAGCAAAAGAAGCAGGCATCCCGGTGATTCTTTCCGACCGTATGATGCAGGTATCCGACGACTCCCTCTTTGAAGCATGGGTAGGCGGAAACTTCGTTAAAGAAGGCGAGACATGCGGAAACTGGCTGGCTGATTACTTAAAAGCACAGGGACGCGAAAGCGAAGATATCAACATCGTAACAATCCAGGGTACCATCGGTGCATCTGCTCAGGTTGGCCGTACGGAAGGTTTTGCAAACATCCTCAAAGAACATTCCAATTGGAAAATGCTTGATATGCAGACAGGTGAATTTACACAGGCTAAAGGCCAGGAAGTTATGGAGTCCTTCTTAAAGAGCTACGACGATATCGATGTTGTTATCTGTGAGAACGACAATGAAGCATTTGGCGCAATCGATGCCATCAAGGCAGCAGGCAAGACATGCGGACCTGACGGCGACATCATCGTAGTTGGTTTCGACTCTGTTAAAGCAGCATTTGAATCCATGATCGCAGGCGACTTAAACGCAACATTCGAGTGCAACCCACTTCACGGACCACGTGTAGCTGAAATCATCCAGAAGCTGGAAAAAGGCGAGACAGTTGAGAAGATTCAGTACGTTGACGAAGCATACTTCGATACAAGCATGGATCTTGAGAACATCTTAAAAGAAAGAGCATATTAATTAAAAATATCTACATAGGCCAATATTGATTTAGTAATCAGGAGGCGTGGGGCCGGAGGCTTAGGTTTCCTCCCTGCGTCTCCTTTTGTGTGTAAAAAAGGAGGCAAAGCTTTTATGGAAAAGGATTCCGTTCTTGAAATGAGGCACATATATAAGACATTCCCAGGTGTAAAAGCTCTGCAGAATGTGGATTTCACCCTCAAAAAAGGTGAGATACATGCCCTGATGGGTGAAAACGGCGCGGGCAAGTCTACGCTGATTAAAGTTCTGACAGGAGTAGAGGAGTTTGAAACAGGGGAAATCATGATCGACGGTTGTGAGCACACCATCATCAACCGCAGCCCTCAGGAAGCGCAGCAGAAGGGTATCAGCACCGTTTATCAGGAGATCAACCTCTGTCCGAACCTGACGGTGGCGGAAAATCTCTTTATAGGCAGGGAACCGAGAAAAGGGGGCCTGATCGACTGGAAGACCATGAACAGGAAAGCAAGTGAGCTGCTAGACAGCCTTGATATAAATGCAGACGTTACGAAGACGATTGACAATTACTCCATCGCAATCCAGCAGATGATTGCCATTGCCCGCGCAGTGGATATGTCGGCCAAGGTCCTGATTCTGGATGAGCCTACGTCCTCACTGGATGACGGAGAGGTGGAGAAGCTTTTTGATCTGATGAGGAAACTCAGGTCTGAGGGTGTCGGAATCATCTTCGTCACTCATTTCCTGGAGCAGGTATATGCGGTATGCGATAAAATTACGGTGCTCAGGAATGGCCAGCTCGTAGGCCAGTACAGGGCGGCAGAGCTTCCGAGAGTGCAGCTTGTAGCCAAGATGATGGGTAAGGACTTCGACGACCTGGCGGCCATTAAGGAAGAAAAGGGGGCCGAGACCGTACACGGTGAGGACGACATCGTTATTAAGGCCGCCGAGCTGGGCAAGAAGGGGTACATAAAACCGTTTGATCTTGTTATCCACAAAGGAGAAGTAATCGGCTTTACCGGGCTGCTCGGTTCGGGAAGATCGGAGACGGTCCGGGTGATTTATGGGGCGGAGCGCGCCGACGAGGGAGAACTCTCCATCAAGGGAAAGAAGATATCGACGAAACATCCCATTGTTTCAATGAATGAGGGCATGGCATATCTGCCGGAGGATCGGAAGAACGAGGGAATCATAGCGGATCTGTCCGTCAGGGAAAACCTGATTATGGCCCTTCAGGCAAAGCGCGGCATGTTCCGTCTTCTCAGCAGAAAGCAGCAGGAAGAATACACGGATAAATATATTGAAATGCTCCAGATTAAGACAGCCAGCCGTGAGACCCCGATCAAATCGCTGTCGGGCGGCAACCAGCAGAAGGTAATTATCGGGAGATGGCTGCTGACCAATCCGGATTTCCTGATCCTCGATGAGCCCACCAGAGGTATCGACGTCGGCACCAAGACGGAGATTCAGAAGCTGGTTGTGAAACTGGCTGAGGAGGGTATGGCTGTGGTATTTATCTCTTCTGAAATTGAGGAAATGCTCAGAACCTGCGACCGCATGGTAGTCATGCGTGACGGCGCAAAGGTCGGGGAGCTGGACGGGGAAGAAATGAACCAGTCAACGATTATGTCAACCATTGCAGGAGGTCAGTAATATGAAAAATGATACTTTAAAGAAAATAACATCACAGCGGCTGTTCCTGCCGATTTTCTGCCTCGCTCTGGTACTGCTCGTCAATGTGGTAACGACACCGAACTTCTTTGCCATCTCGGTCAGAGACGGGGTGCTCTACGGATACATTATCGACATTATCAACCGTGCTTCGGAATTAGTTATTCTGGCAATCGGCATGACTCTGGTCGTATCCTCATCGGCCGGAACCGATATTTCCGTCGGCGCCATCATGGCGGTGAGCGCGGCGGTATGCTGCAATATCCTTTCGGGCGGTGAGAGGGCGGCAACGGAGTTTGCCAACCCGCTGATTCTGGGTTTTATCGCTGCCATTGCAGTGGGAATCCTGATTGGCTGCTTTAACGGATTTCTCGTTTCCAAACTGAATATCCAGCCGATGGTTGCCACACTGATTATGTTTACGGCGGGCAGGGGAATCGCCCAGCTTATTACAGACGGACAGATTACCTATGTCCGTGTCGACAGTTACAAGATTCTCGGTTCTTCCTTCCCGGGAGTTCCGGTTCCCACGCCGTTTATCGTGGCGATTGTAGTCGTGGCAGTGACATCAATTATATTGAAGAAGACGGCCCTCGGGATGTATATCCAGTCCGTCGGCATCAACAAGAGAGCTTCCAGGCTGATTGGCATCAAATCGGTTATGATCATTTTCCTTACCTATGCGTACTGCGGCCTCTGTTCCGGCCTTGCAGGACTGATTTCATCCAGCCGAATCTATTCCGCGGATGCCAATAACATAGGTCTTAACATGGAGCTGGATGCAATCCTGGCCGTTGCTATCGGCGGAAATTCACTGGGCGGCGGCAAATTTTCCATCGCAGGTTCCGTAATCGGGGCCTATACCATCCAGGCGCTGACAACCACGCTCTACGCGATGCATGTTTCTTCCGACCAGGTGCCGGTATATAAGGCGATCGTTGTTGTTATTATTGTAACACTCCAGTCACCGGGATTTGAGAGATGGCGTAAATCTCTTGCCAAAAAGAAAGAATTAAAACTTGCATCGGAAAAGGAGGCAGCATAATGAAGAATAAGAAACAACTGAACCAGACCAGCTTCCTTCTCCTGATTACAATTGTGCTTTTCTTTGTGATGTATGGAATCGGATGCGTACTGTTTAAAGACCAGGGTTTTGCCAAGACACAGAACTTTTTAAACCTTTTTATCTCCAACGCCGGACTGATTGTAATCGGCATCGGCATGACGATCGTAATGATTACGGGAGGAATTGATATCAGCGTCGGCTCCTTCGTGGCCATGGGCTGTATGATGCTTGCGTGGATGATGGAAAAAGGCGGTATCGGAGCCGTTCCGGCCGTTATTATCGTACTGATTACCGGAATTGTTTTCGGCCTTGTACAGGGATTTTTAGTCGCCTATATGGATATCCAGCCATTTATTGTCACGCTGGCCGGTATGTTCTTTGCCAGAGGCATGACGGCGATTATTTCAAAAGATATGATCAGTATCACCAATGAAACTTTTATGGCATGGGCAAAAGCTAAGATTTATCTTCCTTTTGGGGGATATATGAACAAGAAGGGCATGTTGATTCAGCCGTATATTTATCCAACCGTTGTAATTGCCCTCCTGCTTCTCGTGCTTGCGTTCGTCATGCTGAAATATACAAAGTTCGGCCGCAGTATTTATGCGGTGGGCGGAAACCAGCAGTCCTCCCTTATGCTGGGGTTGAATGTGCGCATGGTTAAACTAAAAGCTTATGTGTTAGACGGATTTTTATGCGGAATCGGAAGTGTGCTCTTCTGCCTTAACACACTGGGCGGATTCGTGGAACAGGCCAAGGGCTTTGAGATGGATGCCATTGCATCCTCCGTTATCGGCGGAACGCTCCTTACAGGCGGCGTCGGAAACGTAGTGGGCACGCTGTTCGGCGTTATGATCAAGGCGACGATTGAGGCGTTTATTACATTCCAGGGTACGCTGTCGTCCTGGTGGACCAGGATTACGATTGCGGCTCTGCGGTGCTTCTTCA
>CATWBR010000096.1 GCA_958349075.1 uncultured Clostridium sp. | reverse complement strand
CAGTTTTTTGACTAATAGTAAAAATGACAATAAAATACAAATAAATCAGGCGCAGTTCAGTGTATTAAAAAATAATTGAGGAGGTAAGTTATATTCAGAATTGGTATTGATGTAGGCGGAACCTTTACAGATGTAACCCTGCTGGATGCGGATACGGGAAAATATTATACCTATAAGCTGTCGTCCACACTGCAGGATCAGTCTGTTGCAATTGCCGACGGAACGAAGGAAACCCTGGAGCTGTATGGGGTTCCCGTGGAGGAGATAGAGTATTTCGGACATGGAACAACGGTTGCTACAAATATGATCATTGAAAGAAAGGGAGCAAAAACGGCATTAATAACAACCAGAGGCTTCCGGGATTTGCTGGAGATTGGCCGTCAGGTACGGCCGTCCCTCTATAATATTTTTGAAGACAAGCCGGAGACATTAATACGCCGGGCACTCAGAAAAGAAGCGGATGAGCGGGTGATGTCCGACGGCACAATACTGAAAGGAATCAGGAATGACGAAATACGTGAAATTGTAAAAGAGCTGAAGGCACAAAAAGTTGAGTCGGTTGCCGTATGCTTTCTGTTCTCATTTTTAAATCCCCAAAATGAAAAGGCGGTGGAGGAAATAATCAGGGAAGAATGGCCTGAGTCATACATCTCCGTCTCATCCACGATTTTGCCGGAATTCCGTGAATTTGAACGCCTCAGCACCACCTTAATCAATTCGCATCTGGGCCCGAGAATTAACAGGTATATTAACAATCTTCAAAAGCGGATAAAAGAGATAGGAATAACGGTGGAACCGTACATCACACAATCGAACGGAGGAGTTATGTCAATCAGCTCCACGGTCGAGACGCCGGTTCAAACGGCGCTTTCGGGTCCGAGCGCGGGAGTAATGGGCGCCATTTATGTGGCGGGCAAGGCGGGCTATAAAAATATCATTACGTATGACATGGGCGGAACCAGCACGGATGTTTCCCTTGTAAATGATGGAGTTGCAGAGTATACCACGAAGCGGAAAGTGTGCGGCCTGCCGTCGGGAGTTCCCATGATTGATGTGCATGCCGTTGGCGCAGGCGGGGGCAGTATCGCTTATATCGATAATGCGGGAGCATTAAAAGTGGGACCGGAAAGCGCAGGAGCCAATCCCGGGCCGGCGGCATACGGACTGGGCAATGAACAGCCGGTTGTGACGGACGCTAATCTGGTTCTCGGACGTATCAATCCGGGCTATGTGCTGGGAGGCCGGCTGAAGATAAATGCCTCGCTGTCTGAGGCGGCTGTGGGAGAAAAACTGGCGAAAGCAATGGAAATGACGCCGGAACAGGCCGCCCAGGGTGTTATCAGCGTTGTAAATTCCAATATGGCAAGGGCAATCCGGGTTATCACGGTTGAAAAGGGATACAATCCCTCGGATTTCATCCTGGCCGCCTACGGGGGAGCCGGTCCGCTTCATGCCGTCGAGCTGGCGCAGGAAATGGGAATTGGCACGGTGCTGATCCCGCCGGCGCCGGGAGCCCTCTGCGCCTTAGGCCTTCTGACTGCGGATATCAAAAAGAGTTATGTGAAGACGGCCTTATTAGCCTGGGAAGAGGCCACGCCGCAGAAAGTAAATGAGCTGGTGAACGGACTTATGGAACAGGGGAAGGAATGGCTGGTTTCGGAACATGTGCAGGAAGACCGTCAGAAATTCCATAATATAGCGGAAATGCGGTACGTAGGGCAGAATTATGAACTTCAGATTGAAATTCCGGCGGCAGAGCTTACGGAAGCGGATATCGAAAAAATGAAAAAAGATTTTTTTATGGCACATGAGATGAACTACGGATATTATAATCCGGATGCTCCGGTACAGTTTGTCAATTTCAGAAGTGAGGCGATCGGGCTTGTGACCAAACCGGAGCTTTCCGAGCTGGAATACGAGATGAATGATCCGGGGAAAGCGGTTATAAGCAGGAGAAATGTCTATTTTGAAAAGACCGGAAGGATTGAGTGCCCGGTATACGGCCGTGAGAAATTTGGAAAATGCGAAAGGGTAGAGGGACCGTGCATCATAGAACAGATGGATTCCACAACGGTCATTCCTCCGGATACATGGTTCAAAGTAGATAAGTATGGAAATCTGATTGTGAAAGTATTTGTATAGGAGGAGGCTGAAAGATGAAAAAGATAGACGGCATTATTCTTGAGGTAATAGGAAACACGTTCATGTCTATTGCCGAGGAAATGGGCGCGGTTCTGGTAAAGTCGGCATATTCTACAAATATTAAAGAGCGTAAAGACTGTTCCTGCGCACTGTTCGACGCATCGGGCAATACAATCGCACAGGCCGAGCATATACCGATGCATCTCGGCTCCATGCTCGGCATGGTGGAAGAGATCAGAAAAAAATACAGACCGGAAGAAATCAGGCCGGGGGATATGTTTATAGCAAATGATCCCTACAACGGAGGAGGGACGCATCTGCCGGATATTGCGGTGGCTTCCCCCGTTTTCCACGGGAATGAGCTGGTGGCGTTTGTAGCCAACATTGCCCATCACAACGATGTAGGAGGCCGCGTACCCGGATCAAATGCCGCAGATTCGGATTCAATCTATGCGGAGGGCATCCGGATCCCGGTGATTAAGATATTTATGCAAGGGACGTTAAATACGGATATCCTGGATATGATTCTGTTAAACTGCCGGGTCAACCATATCCGCAGGGGAGATTTAAATGCCCAGTTTGCCTGCAATAAGAAAGGCGTCCAGAGGGTGGAGGACGTATGCAGACGTTACGGCAACAGGCTGATAAGAGATTGTATGGCAGAACTTTTGGACTACTCCGAGCGCAAAATCAGAATCGCATTGAAAGAAATTCCGGACGGACAGTATGAATTTTCCGACTTCCTGGATTCAGACGGAGTCGGAAGCGGCCCGATCCCGCTTAATGTAAAAATCGAAGTAAAGGGAGAAGATATTTATCTGGATTTCGCGGATAACCCCGATCAGGTGAAGGGGGCGATTAACCTTCCGGTCACGGCTCTCTATGCCTCGGTTTACTATGGAATTAAAAGTATCGTGGATCCGTCCCTGCCGGCGAACGGCGGGTATTACCGCGCCATACATATCACCAGCCGTCCCGGTTGCATACTGGGGTGTACGGAACCGGCCGCCTGTGCCGGCCGCAGCGATACGGCACAGAGGGTGGCGGACATGGTATTTGGGGCAATGGCCCGGGTGGTGCCGGAAAAGGTAATAGCAGGAACAAACAGCGCCATTACCGGTATCTATTTCGGAGGAGTAAGCCCGGTTGATCATCAGTATTACGTCTATATGGAAACCTTCGGCGGGGGCTCCGGAGCCAGATTCAATAAAGACGGACTAAGCTGTGTGCAGGTCCATATGTCAAACACTTCGAATCTTCCAATAGAAAGCATGGAAATTGAATTCCCGTATATGGTTGAGCAGTATACCCTGGTTACGGATTCAGGAGGACCCGGACGGTTCCGGGGCGGCCTGTCTATGATGAAGGATATACGGGTACTGGGCCACAGCAGCGAATTCTCGGTCAAAGCGGACAGGCAGAAGATGCCGCCATGGGGACTCTTTGGAGGGAAACCGGGACTTCCGGGGAAAATCATTCTCTATCCGGATACGCCAAAGGAGCAGGTGATTGATTCCAAGAAATCGGGGACCCCGCTTAAGGAAAACGGAGTTTTAAGATGCCGTATGCCGGGAGCGGGAGGATATGGCAATCCGCTGGAGCGGGAGAAGGAACTGATCCGTTATGATTTGGAGGAAGGATATATATCCAGGGAAAGCGCGGTGCGGGATTACGGTATGACAGAGGCGGAAATTAACGGTATTGCAATTATGGAGGAGGATAACAGAATATGAATATAAAACTGCCGGCAGATCACTTTTACCACTATATAAACGGGGAATTGGAAGAGGGACGTTCAAGAACGGAGCAGGTATGCTGTCCCGGTAATGAAGAATGGGTTGCCGATGTAAAGCTGGCGGACGGCGGACAGGCCGTCAAGGCCCTGGAGGCGGCTGAAATGGCGTTTCCAATGTGGTCGTCCCTGTCTCTGGAGGAAAGGGAGGTTTGGGTTAACAGACTGCAGCAGGCCATTGCGGATGAAAAAGAAAATCTGCTGACACTCTTACTTCTGGAATCAGGAAAGCTCCGGAGCCATGCACAGTTTGAGACGGACAGCCTGATTAAATATCTTGGGTTTTTCATGGAGCAGGCAAAATGCAGCCAGGAAGAAATTCTGCGCGATATCAGCGGCGGGCACGGAATGTATATGACGGTAAGGGAGCCGCTGGGAGTGGTGGTGGCCGCCCTTGCATGGAATTTCCCAATGCACAATATGGCGACAAAGATAGGGCCGATCCTGGCTTCCGGCTGTACTGCAGTTATAAAACCGGCCACAAAGACACCGCTGTCCACGATGTATCTGGGTGAAATATTAAGTAAAATCGGCTTTCCCAAAGGGGTGCTTAATTTTATCGCCGGAGATGCGGGGGAGATCGGAAAGGTTCTCTGTGAGAGTAAAATCCCGGCCATGATCACAATGATAGGATCCACCCAGGGCGGGCTTCATATGATAAAAGATTCGACGACATCCGTAAAACGCTTTTCGATGGAGCTTGGCGGAAACGCCCCCGTCATTGTTACGGCCTCTGCCGATTTAAAAGCAGCGGCCGCACATACAATCGGCAATAAGATGAGGTGTGCGGGACAGACCTGTGTTTCTCCTCAGCGTGTTTATGTGCAGCGCGGGGTATATGACGCATTTTTAAAGGAGTGCATCAAGATAGCAGAGACGGCCAAATGCGGAATGATGGATGAGGATGCCAATACGGGAGCGTTGATCAGCGCCGATGCGGTGGAACAGATGGAAGCGGTGGTGGCCGACGCGCTGGCAAAGGGCGCCAGGGTGGAATGCGGCGGAAAGAGGCCGGTGGAGAAAGAAAAAGGATATTATTATCTGCCCACCATTCTGACGGAAGTTACGGATGACATGGAAGTGATACAAGAGGAGGTATTCGGCCCCATTGCGGCCGTTATGCCATATGAAGATCAGAGGGAGGCGCTTAAGAGGGCCAACGACAGCCGCTATGGTCTGACATCCTATATCTGGGCCCGAGATTATAACGAAATAGCAGAGCTTACCAGAGGTCTGGAGGCGGGAATTGTTAATGTAAACGGCCCGGGAACGGGAGCGCCTTATCCACACGGAGGATGCAAAGACAGCGGTATCGGCAAAGACGGAAGCATTTTCTCGCTGGAGGAATATTACTACGTTAAGGGCATCCGTATAGCTCTGAAGTAAGAGAGGGCGGTTAAATATGATTGTGGAGATTAAAAATAAACGGCAGCTTCTTGCCACAGGTGTGCCGGAATCCAGACAAATTGTACTGGATATAACGGAAGAAGTGCTTGGAAAACTGAATGCCTACGGCAGGATCCGCTCCATTATGAGCGTGGAAGGGACTCTTCTTAAGATTGGGGATAAAAGCTGGGATCTTTCTAAAAAAGAGCATGTATACCTGATTGGAGGGGGAAAAGCCTGCAATGCGATGGCAAAGGCTGTGGAAGATATACTGGGAGACTTTTTGACGGATGGCATAGCCGTTGTCAAAATACAGGAGGCGGAGGATGGTTTTTGCCGGACCAGAGTGTATACGGGCGGGCATCCCATTCCGAACGAGGAAGGATACCGCGCCTGCATGGAAATACGCAAAATGATAGGACAGGCTTCAGAGGGTGATCTGTTTATCTGCGTGATGAGCGGAGGAAGTTCTGCGCTGATGAGCTGCCCTGTGGAGGGCATCACGCTGCAGGAGGAGATGGAGGCGACCGATGTGCTTCTTAAATCCGGGGCCGGTATCAGGGAAATCAACGCGGTCCGGAGACATATATCCGGCATGAACGGCGGGAGAATGGCTGAATTAATCAGGAACAGGGGGGCTGAACTGATCGGTTTTAATATCAGCGATTCGGTAGGAAATCCGCCCACAGGGGATATCTCCGTACCCTGGAACGGGTTTTACGGAACGCCTATGGGGCCGGATCAGACAACATTAAGGGACGCGCTCAAAATGATACGTGATTACGATCTGAAAGAACGGCTCCCCCAATCGGTCACCGCATATCTGGAGGCTCCGGGTGAGGGGAAAGAAACACCGAAGGAATTCCCGGAAAATACATATTATCAAATCAACACACTGCCGGATTCCTGCGTCTATGCGATGGAAGCAGCCAAGAAACGAAAGATACCGGCTATTGTGCTGACCACGTTTATCGAGGAGGAGGCAAGGGAGGCGGGGGCAATGATGTCCTCCGTTGCAAGGCAGATCCAGAAGTACGGCCAGCCGGTTCCGCCTCCATGCCTGGTATTTTCAGCCGGGGAAGCGGTCACCACGATTACGGATAACAACAGCGTCAGAGGGCACGGAGGGCCGTCACAGGAGATGACACTGGGATTTGCACTCAAAGCTTCTGCTGTTAAGGGCGCGTGCTTTCTTTCCATAGACAGTGAGGGAACCGACGGGAGTACCGGTGCGGCGGGAGGGATCGCCGACTCTGAGAGCCTTAAGGCCCTATCCGGCGCAGGAGTGGACATTTACAGGACATTCAGGGAACACTCCGGATTTGAAGCTCTGGCACAGGCAGGAGGCATTGTATATACAGGAAACACAGGGACGAATGTATGTGATTTTAATGTACTTTATGTACCTGAAGGATAATCCGAAGATAGAAAGAAGGAGTATAAGGTGAGGACTTCAATTGAAACAATCAGGGCAAGACAGATTCTGGACTGCAAGGCAAGGCCGGTATTGGAGGTCGATGTAATTACCCGGGGAGGATGCCTGGGGAGGGCGGCGGCTCCGACCGGAACCTCGGTGGGCATGTACGAGGCGTTTATACTTCGTGACGGAGATGAGAACGAGTATGACGGACTCGGCGTGCACGGCGCGGTGAGGATGGTGGAGGACATAATTGCCCCGGTGCTTCAGGGGATGGACGTCTGCGACCAGGAAAAAATAGACCGCCGGATGATCGCGCTGGATGGGACGAAAGACAAACATAAACTGGGGGGAAACTCAATATACAGTGTCTCGGCAGCCTGTCTGAGGGCAGCCGCGGCCTGTGCCGGCCAGCCGGTTTACCGGTATTTGGCCGGTCATGAACTGAAAACAATCCCGCTTCCGACGTTTAATGTCGTAAATGGCGGGAATAACCGGGGAATCAGGCAGGCGTTTAACGAATTTATCCTGGCGCCGTATAAGGCGGAATCGACAGACGAGGCGGTCGCAATGGCAGTGCAGGTTTACCGCCGTCTTGAAAAAGTGATTCCCCGCTACTGCAAAAATGCATTGCCGTTTTTGGGCGGTTCATACGGATGGGCAGCTCCGGCGGAGGATCCGGAAACAGTCCTGAATCTGATGCAGGAGGCGGTGGAGCAGTGCGGATATGCCGATCGCATGGCATACTGTCTGGACTGTGCATCCAGTGAGATGTACGACAAAGAAAGCGGGACGTATGAGCTGAACGGCAGCAGGGTAACCTCGGAGGAACTCATTCAGTACATGAAAATGTTAACAGGGAAATTTCCGCTCCTTTTTGTGGAGGATCTGCTGGACGAGAACGACTGGGACGGATTTGAGAGGGCACACAAAGTTTTGACGCGGACCAACCTGATTGGGGACGATTTTATAGTAACCAACAGAGAGCGGCTGGAGGAGGCCTGTAAGAGAAACGCCGTGGACGGCTTTATCCTGAAACCGAATCAGGTAGGAACACTGACGGAAGCGCTGGATACATACCGTTTTGCGAGCCATAAAGGACTGCTCACGATTCCCTCAGGCCGTTCCGGCGGTGTGGTGGGAGATATAGTGGCGGATCTTTCCCTTGGACTGGAGACGCCCATTTCCAAAAACGGGGCGCCAAAATCGGGTGAGCGTCTGGATAAAATGAATTCCCTATTAAGGGCGTCAAGTGAAAATCCGGGCAGCAGGCCGGCTGATTTATCGCGGTTAATCCGTTTTTAAGAATCAGAGAATGTTTATAACTGATTTTTGCTATAAACACGCTCCAGGAGGTGGATTATGAAGTTTGAACCGATCCCATTTAAAATACAGGGAAATATGGAGGACTGCCTTCCTCCGATGCTCCGGGTCCGTCAGAATTTTTCCGGAAGGAGCATTCAAAATGTGGAAAGAGAGACAATGGACACGTTAAGATGCCTTCCGTTGGGAAATCTTGAAGGCAAAAGAATTGCGATAACGGCAGGGAGCCGAAGAATTGCCAACCTTCCCCAGATTCTAAGGATACTGGGAGAATTTCTCTGCTCACGGGGCGCCAGACCGTTTATCGTACCGGCCATGGGCAGCCACGGGGAGGCAACGGCAGACGGACAGGCCGAAGTCCTCAGACAACTCGGGATAACGGAAGAAAGCACAGGTATGGAGATTATATCCGACATGGAGACGGTATGTTTGGGGATAACAGACGGGGGATGCCGCATCTATTGTGGAAAAACAGCGGCTGAGGCGGATGGAATTGTGGTTTGCGGACGGATCAAGCCTCATACCAGTATTAACGGTATCGTAGAGAGCGGCCTGTGTAAAATGATGGTGGTCGGTCTTGGAAAACATAAAGGCGCGACGGAGTTTCACAGCCAGGGCTACCCAAGCCTGGCAAAAATCCTGCCCGAGGGCGGCCGGCTGTTTCTCGGGAAAGCGCCGGTGCTGTTCGGGGTGGGCATTGTCGAAAATGCCTGTGATGAGACAATGGAAATCGAGGCAATGATGCCCGGCCGGCTGCTGGAACGGGAAGCGGCGCTTCTCCAACTGGCGAGGCAAAATATGCCCCGCTTTCTGGTGGACGAGATAGATGTACTGATCGTGGACCAGCTTGGAAAAGACATTTCGGGAGGCGGCATGGATCCCAACATTACAGGACGCGCAATCACGCCCCTCCCCAGAGTTCCGTCCGTGCCGGTTCACTGCATTGTGGTACTCGACATAACCGGTCCTTCCCATGGCAACGCCAATGGAATCGGCGCCGCAGATTTGACGACGCGCCGGGTGGCGGAAAGCATAAACTTTAATGCGATGTATACGAATATATTGACGTCCGGCGCTTTTATGGCGGCGAAACTGCCGATTATCCTGAAAGACGACGAGACCGCAATACGTGCCGCGGCGTGCTGTACTCCGAAAAAAGGAAAAAAGTATGTAAAAATGGTTCATATCAGAGACACCCTCCATTTATCGGAAATCGAGGTATCCGATAATTATCTGGAAGAGATAAGGCGCGAAGGCAGAATTGATGTACTGTCGGCGCCCAAACGGCTGAGCTTTGATGGGGAAGGGAGGATTATATCCGGTCATCACTGGTAGTCCAGAAAAATCTCCGAAATGTAGGCCAGTTCCGTATCCGGGATTTTTGTATTATACAGCTTCTCAATGACCTCTATATTTTTCCGTACGGTATTAAATAACGGTTCATGTCCGCGGATAAATTCTTTTGTCCTCTTATAGGGCAGGGTCTCCCGCTTGATCGAGCGCTCCACCATAAAGGAGGCATGCACAATAAACCGGACGGTCAGATTGTCGTTATCCCCGATTTTTAACCCGGCCTGTATGTCGCTCAGGGTGTTGGATAGGAGGCTGTATAACTTATCGGAGTCCAGGAAGGTCAGGGAGTCGTGTATAATGTTTTTAACAATGGTGGAGATCTTATTCTCAGGAGTAAGGTTTCTGCCATTATTCAGGTTGGAGGAACAATAGCGCGCAAAATACTCGATGGAATTAAAGGGGTCATCGGAAAAACTGACGGCCTGTGAGACAATTGCTCTGGTGAGCTGGTCAATATAGTATACATTATTATCCAGTTTTCGGAATATCTGGTTGACCAGTTCGGGAGCCAGAGGGCCGTCGCTGATCAGGATGACGCCTTTGGGATTATAATGGGAGGCGAGTTCATCTACAATGGGCGAGTACTGGACATGTACGCTTGCATCTGGAGCCGTATTTTCGCAGGTGAAAAAAAGCGGTCTGTTTTCGGCAGGCAATGAGGCGGCAAATTCCTCATAGACGTCCGTGATCCGCTGCCAGCGGCATAAGATAAAGACCTGGATTTTTGTCTGTGTCTGCAGTGTCATTGCCATAGTGAGATAAAGGCTGCACCACGTCTTTTCGTATTCGGGAAAAGTAAAATCAAATTCACTTGAAATGATATCGGCAAATGCATTTGTGGCGGGAAAGACCGCCTCGTTCAGAGTGAGATCCTCCGGAACGGAAAAAGACTCCGGGTCATATGCCTTGGAAAGACATTGCTCTATTACGGTTGCCATGTGCGCATACAGCCCCAGATAAACGGCGGGAGGATTCTGTACGGGCAGAAATTGCAAAAAAGACGCGGCAGGAAAGACACTCATTAAAATCTGGTATGTTTTCGACGTTTTCATCACTTCGCGGGCGGAACGGGAGGTATGCAGCGCGTTTTCACATTGGTGCACAATATCGGTATCGCCTGCGCCGGAAGAGAATGGTTTAGCGCTGTATTTAAGAAAATCCCCGTTCTTGTCAATCGGCAGCTTTTTCACCTGTTCAAAGGTAAAGTTATCCTGGGAAGGATAAAAATAGACGGTGGAAAAATTTACCCGCTCACCGGCCGTGTTCATGTTGGAAAGAATTACCGCATGGTTTTCCGTCTGGCTGAAAATACGGCCGGAGATGTCGTCGAGCTGTATACGGACCGTATCGGAGGCCGGATAGGAGTTTGCATAGGCATTTCTGCACACAAATGCAACTTCGCCCCGCAGTGAGGCGAGATTGCGCTCGTATTTGCTGCAGAGCAGGTTATTAAAACAGACTTTGCTGAGTTCAATGGGCTTCTTTATAATGTCACACTGCTCCTGGAATGCCTTGAGAATCAGCAGCATTTTTTCTTTCGCCGTTCTTTCCGACCAGGAGGGCAGGGGGATGCTGACGGCGGCATAGGCCAGCTCCAGCTTTAATTTTTTCTGCATCTGTAAGGTATCACAGATGACGATAAAGGCTGAAATACCGGATATATGTCCGCTTAAAATATGGTGGAGTGTGTCGGAAAACAGGGAGTAGCTGTTATCGTTCAGCGTATCGGGTGAACGAAAAACAAGAATACAGGGAGGCGCTTCTGCATCGGCAGAAAAGCGGCCGGAAATATCAACATCGGAATTTTTTCTGAAATCCAGATAGAGGATCTGCTCTCTAAGCGTATTCTTAATCTGGATTTCAGCATCCAGAATTGCATGTAAAAAAGCAGTTTTACCGCTCCCGGGTTCGCCTGACAGGATAAACCCGTGGACGGGAGACGGATAAATCAGTACATTTTTAACAGTGGTTACCAGCCCGCATAAGCTTTCGTTGGTTCCGGTGCCGATCAAGGAATGAAAAGCAGTGACGGAGGAACGGATATCGTCGGGATGGCTGGTGAGAAGGGCTCCCTTAAGCTGTTCCGAGTTCTCAAAGGAGGAAGGCAGTTGGGAGACGGAAAAATAATCACACAGGGTCTTTTTATCAAAATACAGGGTAGGGCGTCCCTGCACCTTCACAAGGATACCATCCTGAAAAAGCTGGTTAAGGCTGCGGGAAATATTGCTCCTGTCATATTTCATGTCGACACTGAGAGCTAACGCATAAGATTCAGCAGAGGCAAAATTTCTGGAAATAGCGGCTTGCAGAGTTTTTCTCTGGATGATTGTGATAAGCCTTGAATTAAGTGAATTTGCATAACTTGTTCCCATATGGCGCTCCTTCTTTTGAAAATGGGGATTTAATTGAGGAATGAGAACGCCGCCGGGACGGCCGGAGGGCGGAATGGTGAGGGGGAGGCTATGAGTCTTCAGTCCCGTTTGGAGGTTGTTGCGGGTGGGGAATCCGGGCAGAAAAAGTTCCTACGGGAAACGCTTGCGCTCATTG
>CATWBR010000095.1 GCA_958349075.1 uncultured Clostridium sp. | reverse complement strand
CATTTAATATAGAAGAACTGCACTTTATCGAAGAACTGCATTTTATCGAAGAACTGCGCCTTGCGGTATAAGTAAATGCGAACGGCCGCCAGCCGTCTTTCTGTTATTAAAAAACATGGTAAATGGGCATGATTGTGGAAAGGAGAATACCTTGCAGTCAAATCAGGAGATTTTTTTATTAGTTGCCGAAGAGATGAGCATCAGCCGTGCGGCGCAGCGCGCCTTTGTCTCACAGCAATGCGTCAGCGATCACATCAAGCGGATGGAACAAAACTACGGGGTTAAGCTGTTTACGAGGAAACCGCGCTTCCAGCTTACGGAGGCCGGACTTTCCATGCTCCATTCTCTCCAGAAAATCCAGGCCATCGAGAGCAGCCTGCAGGATAGCCTGGCCAAGCGGGCCAGCGGCATGAAGGGCAGTTTTACCATGGGAATCAGCGCGTCCCGTGCCCAAATATTCCTGCCCTGGGTAATGCCGGAATACTCCCGTGCTTTTCCGGATGTGGAGATCCGCTTTTTCATGAACGACACCGTAGTCCTGGCCGAAAATCTCAGGAAGGGAAATGTGGATCTCTTTCTGGGGGTCAACACCCCGTACGGCGAGGATTTTTCCATTACCCCGCTGTGTGAGGACGAGCTCTGCTTTATGATTTCCGACGGCCTGCTGAAGCGCCATTTCGGTGAGCGGTCCGAGAGCCTTCTTTCATCCGAGATTGATCTTCACCAGTTTACCGATATCCCGTTTATCAAGAGCTATTCCACCGGCGTCATCAACTCCGCCCTGCAGGAATACCTGGATCAATGCCATATTGATCTGTATTCGCCTTATCAGATCAGCGATACGGATACCCAGATTTCCCTGTGCGCCAGGGGCGTGGGCGCCGGAATCGCTCCCTACATGTTATTATCCCGGATTTACAGCCATAATATAAACTGCAGTAAAGAGGAATATATCCACATTCTTCCTGTAAAGAATTTCAGGAAATTCCTACGGATTGATCTGATTTCACTGAACTATATTGAAAAGCCGCTGTACATCCAGGCCTTTGAGGAGATGGCCCAGAGGGCGGTGCGGGAGAACTATTTAAGGAAGATTTAGTTGAAGAAGGAGGACGCGGCCGGAACGGCCAATGTCCGGTGTGGTGGAGTGTGTGTATGAGTCTTCAGTCCCGGGGTTAGGTTGTCGTGAAGGGGAATCCGGCAGAATGAATTACTCCGGGGACCGTTTGCACTCGGTGGAGTGCACAGCGGATGCTAAGCTCGAAAAAACCTCGCTAAGCACCGGCGGACTCCCATGTCCCCTGCGCAATTGATTCTGCCTCCTTCCCCGGAAAACGGATCGGCGGAACCGAAGACTCAGGGTAGGTTTTCGCGCCGGACATTGGCCTGCGGCCTCTGACGGTCTCCACCGTCAAGTGCGGGGAGACCCTTGTCACTGCCACTACATGTTTCCTCAAAAAAATCAATTCTTCCATCTGGGATAGTGTAAAGAAAGAGAAGAGATACAGAATCCACGATAGAAAGTCGATTTTATGATATTGTAAAACAATCATAAAACTAAATCAGACAACGGAAAACACATTATCCGGCAATGAATAAGAAACAAATCAGGTATAAAAAGGTAATGCCGAGGACATAAAACCGTCAGCGCATGGTGATTCCCCGCGTTTTCAGATATAACGCCTTCAGATACAAGTCATGGCGGCGTCCTCATCTGCTCAACCTAAACTACCCCCTTGAAACCACTGAAGAAATAAAGTATAATGACAACATTGATATGAAAATGCCAAAAAGCTATATAAATGAAGGAGTAACATTATGAATTTAGTAACCGTAAGAGAAATCTACCGTTCAAGCGAGTCTTATCTGGACAAGGAAATCCAGATCGGAGGCTGGGTCAGAAGCGTCAGGGGATCCAAGGCCTTTGGTTTCATTGTAGTAAGTGACGGAAGCTACTTTGAGACGCTTCAGGTTGTTTATCATGATACAATGGAGAATTTTGCAGAGATCTCCAAACTGAATGTCGGCGCAGCCATCATTGTAAAAGGAACACTGGTTGCCACTCCGGATGCCAAGCAGCCGTTTGAAGTCCAGGCAACGGAAATCCTTGTGGAGGGCCAGTCCGCATCCGACTATCCTCTTCAGAAGAAGCGCCATACGCTTGAATACTTAAGAAGTATCTCCCATCTGCGCCCGAGAACCAACACTTTCCAGGCCGTGTTCCGCGTGCGTTCCCTGGCTGCTTATGCAATCCATCAGTATTTCCAGGACCGCGACTTTGTCTATGTCCACACTCCGCTTATTACGGGAAGTGACTGTGAGGGAGCCGGAGAGATGTTCCAGGTAACCACTCTTGATCTGAATAATATCCCGAAAACTCCAGAGGGAGCCATAGACTTCTCCCAGGACTTCTTCAATAAACCAACTAACCTGACCGTAAGCGGACAGTTGAATGCCGAAACATATGCGATGGCATTCCGCAACGTATATACCTTCGGCCCTACCTTCCGTGCCGAGAATTCCAACACTACCCGCCATGCCGCGGAATTCTGGATGATCGAACCGGAGATGGCATTTGCCGATCTGAATGACAATATGGCCCTGGCCGAGAGCATGTTAAAATATGTCATCCGCTACGTCCTGGAGCATGCGCCGGAGGAGATGAATTTCTTCAACCAGTTCATCGACAAGGGGCTGTTAGACAGACTGAACCATGTGCTGAATTCCGAATTCGGACATGTAACCTATACGGAAGCAGTAAAGATTCTGGAAGAGCACAATGAGGAATTCGACTACAAAGTGTTCTGGGGCTGTGATTTACAGACCGAGCACGAGCGTTACCTGACAGAGAAGATTTACCAGAAACCGGTATTCGTCACAGACTATCCGAAGGAGATCAAGGCCTTCTATATGAAGATGAACGAGGACAACAAGACGGTAGCCGCCATGGACTGCCTCGTACCGGGAATCGGTGAGATTATCGGCGGCAGCCAGAGGGAAGACGATTACGACAAACTGGTAGCCAGAATGGAAGAACTGGGCCTTAAGAAGGAAGATTACGGATTCTATCTGGATCTGAGAAAATACGGCTCCACAAGACATTCCGGTTTCGGCCTCGGTTTTGAGCGCTGCGTTATGTACCTGACCGGCGTCTCCAACATCCGTGACATTATTCCATTCCCAAGAACGGTTAATAACTGCGAGCTGTAATTTTTGTCAGTTGCCGTTCACGGAGTGATTAGTAACTTCTGTTACAGGACTCTTACGATGGAGCTGCCGCAAAGTTTATTTGCGGCAGCTCTATCTGGTACCGGGTTACCATAAGCGTTACATACAAAGTACTTGAAAGGAAAGGGGAACAACGTGAAATTCATCCATACCGGCGATATACACTGGGGCATGTCCCCGGACAGCGACAAATCCTGGAGCAGGGAGCGCGCCCGCGATATCAGGGACACTTTTTCTGCGATTATCGAAAAGACGAGAAAGGTGGGAGCCGATTTCCTGTTTATTGCAGGAGATTTGTTTCACCGCCAGCCGCTTCAGAAGGATCTGAAGGAGGTCAATTACCTCTTTTCCACCATCCCCGGCGTCCGGGTTATCATCATTGCCGGAAACCATGACAGGATCCGAAACAGCTCCGCCGTATTGAGCTTTTCCTGGTGCCCCAATGTAACATTTATCGACAGCGAGGAACTGACAAGCTACTATTTCCGCGACATTAATACGGAGGTGACCGGTTTCAGCTACCACACAGCCGAAATCACGGAGGCAAAGCTGAACCAGGCTTACGCCCCCCACGACGGAAGGATCCATATCCTGGTCGGCCATGGCGGGGATTTAAACCATACTCCGATAGACAGGGCCGCCCTGGCCGATTCCGGTTTTTCCTATATCGCCCTGGGCCATATCCATAAACCGGAAGTCCTGATCGAACGTAAGATGGCCTACTGCGGTTCCCCCGAGCCGCTTGACAAGACGGAGACGGGAGCCCACGGCATCTTTTACGGGGAAATAAATCCATCCAGTCTCCAGGTTACAAAGCTGGAATTCATCCCGATGGCCAAGCTGCGCTACATCCCTCTGATTGTCAATGTAACCCCGGCCACGACCAATACCGAACTATGCCTTAAAATGTCCCACGAGGTTGACAAGCGCGGCACAGACAATATTTACCGGTTCCGTGTCCGTGGAATGAGGGACCCCGATATTACTTTCGACCTGGATTCCCTGCTGCTGCGCTACAAAATATCCGATATCCTGGATGAGTCGGAACCCGAATACGATTTCAGCGCTCTTTTTGCAGAGCATCCCAGCGATATGATAGGTTTTTACATCCGTGCTCTTCAGAAGCCGGATATGAGCCCGGTAGAAAAAAAGGCGCTGTTCTACGGAATCCATGCCCTTCTTCTCACCACCGATGAAAGGAGTTAACAAAGTGCGTTTTCTGGATTTATACATAAGCGGTTTTGGTAAATTTCATAATACGACCGTCTCCTTTGAGAATGGCCTCAACATTGTCTATGGCAAGAACGAAGCCGGCAAGTCCACGATACACACCTTTATCCGGGGAATGCTCTTTGGCATTGAACGCCAGAGAGGCAGGGCGGCAAGGACGGACATTTACAGCAAATATGAGCCATGGGAGAACAGCGGCACCTATGAGGGCCAGCTCCGCCTGGAATCCGACGGCATCATCTACCGCATTGAGCGGAGTTTTCAGAAGAACAAGAAAGAGTTTATCATTGTCAATGAAACCCTCGGCAAAGAGGTGGAACCGACCAGGGCCTTTATGGACGAGCTGCTGGGAGGTTTAAGTGAGACGGCCTACAATAACACCATCAGCATCAGCCAGCTCAAAAGCGCCACCGAGGACGGTATGATCTCCGAACTTAAAAACTATATTGCCAACATGAATACCTCCGGCAATATGGCCCTGAATATCACAAAGGCAACCTCCTACTTAAAAGGGCAGAAAAAACAGTTGGAAACCCAGTTAAGCCCGGAGGCCGCCAGAACCTATACGATGCTCTTAAGCGAGATAAGGAACATTGAAAAAGAAATTTCCTCCCCCGAGTATGAAAATCAGATGCAGGAATACGTTAAAAAGCGTGATTCCGTCAAGGAGGAGATCGAATTAAACCAGCAGGAAAAGGACGATCTGGCCGATAAAGTTCTCCGCGGACGCCAGATGCTCGACGATTATGAGTTCTCGGACGAGGCCTCTATCGCCACATATCTGAATAATGCGGAGGAGATTTACAGCTATTACACGGAGTCAAAGGAAGTTGCAGAAAGCAAATCCGGCCGGATGCTTCCAGTGATGCTCTGTGTTTTGGCCGCAGCACTGGCCATTGGCTCCGTGCACTCCCTGTACTGGTATTTCTATCCGTACAATACCCTGCTGCCGGTCCTGCCAGTCGGCGTCGATCCTTATACTGCCGGTCTGGCCCTGGGGGCCGGGGCGGTACTCTCGCTTGCAGGAGGCCTGTTCACACTGTTTCGCAGAAAGCGCCATATTAAGGAGGCCAAACTCTGCACGGCCACCCTGTCGGAGATTTTCAAGCGTCATCTGGGCGACAGCTCCATCACGGCCGAGGCCATGGAAGCGCTGCGCGTCCGCCTTTCCGAGTTTACCAGGCTCTGCCAGATGATGAAAAAGTCGGAAGAAACCCTGAAACTGCAGACAGAAAAAATATCCACCCTGCGCGAGCAGCAGAATAACTGCAGCGAGGTCATTGAACAGCAGCAGCGCATCCAGTGGGAACTGGAGAAAAAGCTGGAGCACCTGACCGACTGCAAGGACAGGGCCGCGGCCCTGAAACGGATTATCACGGAAAATGACAGGCTGCGCCAGGATATCGCCGCAATCGATCTGGCCCAGGAAACGATGCAGGAGCTGTCCATGTCCATACGTGATTCCTTTGGACTCTATTTGAACAAGACCACTTCGGAGCTTATCAGCGAAATCACCGGAGGTATCTATACAAGCATCAGTATTGATGAGAACCTGAACGCCTTCCTGAATACAAAGAAAAAGCTGATTCCCCTGGAACAGGTCAGCAGTGGAACCGCAGACCAGATTTATCTGGCTCTGAGGCTGGCTGCCGCCAAGTTTATACAGAACGGGGATGACAGAATGCCTCTCGTCTTTGACGACAGCTTCGTGCTCTACGACGACGACAGGCTGCGCACCGCCCTGACCTGGCTGTCCAGGGCCTACGACGGACAGATTATTGTCTTTACCTGCCATAAGAGGGAAGGACGGATTCTGAAGGAAGCGGGAGTAGAGCATAATCTGATTCAGATATAAGCTTTATTTTCAGGAATTAAATATTGATCTCCGTGCAGGGTTAAGCCCGTCCGGAAAACGAATAAAGAGTCTGCCGGGGCAGACTCTTTATTCGCTTTAGGGGTCATAGCCTTCGCACGCAGCGCGCACTACCGCAGTCCCCTCCATTTTAATTACATGATTAACTTTTTATTCAATCCGGTTCCGCCACCTTCAGCCACACTTCCATTTTTGTGGTCTCCGGGCTGTGGCTGGCATACCGTTCCGCACAGAACGGTTCCGTCTTAAGCTTATGGCGCGGGAGCCATACATTATACAGATACTGTTCCGCCTTGTACAGGATGTCCATGACGAGAGCTTCAAAATCTTCCGCCTCAAAGGTGCAGACAATATACTCTCCCTGCGGCAGTTCCCACTCTTTATAACCGTAAGACTTCATATCCTTCCCGGCCCTGGCCCCTGCAAAGTAGAGGAAAAAATCTTTTTCTTCACATGGATAGGCGGCTCCCAGTTCCTCCTGGCCGAACACGCCTCCCGCTGCCTCTTTCCTGCTGTGAAAATCTCTCCAGAGCGTATCAAGAGGGTCTACTCCCGACTCCGTTCCCAGGCCATACATGAAACGGACGGGCATCTTTTTCTCCATCCCCGTGTAGACTACCGGCTCTTTCACCTGTCTCCGGTCAATCTCCAGGACGATTCCATCCGTAATAAGCGGAACTCCCTCATCAACCAGGGTGTATTGGAGCATCAGCTCCGGCTTTGTCATCCGGTTGAGCGGCCCCGGGCTGCTGCGGTACTCCTCCGGCGTCATGCCGAAGGTGGATTTAAAGGTCCGTGTGAAATGTTCGTGTGAAGAAAAACCCAGTTCCACCGCAATATCCAGAATTCTCCTGTCTCTCTGAAGAAGGGCGTCTATCGCCTTTGCCATTCTTCTCAGCCTGATGTATTCGGCAACCGGCTTTTTCACCAAACGGCCAAACAGCCTCTGATAGTAAAACGGTGACAGGCAGGCGAGATCCGCCAGCTCTTTGATACTAAGCTCTTCTCCCAGATGTTCTTCAATAAAATCGATTGTCAGTTGTATCTGTTCCCATGCATGCATTGATAAGCACCTCCTGTACACACAGAATATCACAGTCCGGCGGGCTTCATTTGACTGTGAATGCCCTGATGCTTCTTTAAAATCACTTGTTGTTCTTATCAAAATGCTGGTAATCCTTCGGCGTATTCCAGTCCCCACCCCAGCGGAAACCGTGCTTTGTAAACAATTTGTAGGCTAAATCCTCATGGGTTATCACATGGGGCAGCCCCGTGTCCCTTGCGATATAATCATTGGCATTGGAATGCGACCATCTCGGCGACCCGGATGAGTAGGAAACATACGGGTTCTGCTGCGGGTTCAGGTCGATTGCCCTGCCGTAGGCGTGGTTAGACAGGCTGCCGCCTCCGGAAATCTCCCTGTAACAAAATGCCGACGTATTATTCTCATCAATGGATGCAGAATCCGACGTCTCGGCGTCCCCGGTCCAGTAATTGTCAACCAGATACATGGACTGAATCTGATACTTCGCCTTAAACAGCTCGGTAAAGATACTGAAAACGTCCTCCTGGATATCCTTGTTGACAATCATCTCTCCCACCTGGATCTGGCCCTTGAAATTATAATGAGGCATCTTCAGGTAGCGCAGGGAACTAAGCGGAACGTAGTCATTGGCCCGGTAAGATTTGCCGTTAATCCTGTCATACAGGTTGTCGCCCTCCTCAATTTTCCAGCTCATGAAATACCGGCTGAGATCGTCGAAATTAATCTGCTCCGGTTCAAGAATCGTCCCTGGCGCCAGTCCGCTTAAACTCTCAAGCTGCATGGGAGCAGCCTCCGTCGTTTCCTCGGTTTCGGTTTCGGGTTCCGTTTCCTCCGTTTCGGCTTCCGTTTTCGTTTCATTCTCTGTTTCCGTACCGTTTTCCCCGGTCCCTGAGGGCAGTGAAGCTGTTGACCCGGTCCCGTCTTCCACACTCTCTCCTCCCGCTCCGTTTGTCCGGCCGCCCGTATCACTCTTTTGATTCATATAGATTACGGCGGCCGCAGCCAGAAGAACGGCTAGAATTCCTGCCAGCAGCCATGTTGTATTAAACCGGCCGCCCCGGCCTGAGCCGTTCAGAGCTTCCCGGCCGAGGTCTTCCAAATCCAAATCTTCTATATCAAGGTCCTCTATATCAAGATCTTCTATATCAAGTCCTTCTGTTTCCGGGTCTTCTATAACACATTCTTCTGTTTCCAGGCCTCCAATAACGCGTCCTCCTGTTACCGGCCCGTCCAAAGTCTGCTCTTTCATCTCCGGCGTTTCTGTCCCCGGCCCTTTTATCTCCCGGTCTTCCTCATGCATTCCCCGTCCGTCTCTGTTATCCATTCTTTTGTATGCTCCTCCGTTTTTCATCCGGCTTTGTCTTTATTGCATTTTGCCTCTAATTATACTGCCCACACCGCGGCTTGACAATAGACAATAAATGTCACCCAGAGCGCAGAATGCGTCTCAAAAGCCGCTATGGCCTTTGAAACGCACTCTTCACGGATATTTTTTTGTTCTGTTCTTTCCCGCCATTGGCCGCTCCGGTACAGCGGCGGCTGTAGATGAGCAGGGAGGCCAGGATAAAACAGCACCCCAGTATACCGGCCGGAGGCACCCGTTCTCCCAGAAATAACGCCCCTGCAGCCAGGCTGCTGACCGGTTCCAGCAGGCTGTACATTCCTGTACTGACCGCTCCAATCCGCCTTACTCCGGCCTGAAAACAGGTCACTCCGATTACGGAGGCGAGAATGGACACCGCCAGGCTGCACAGCCAGCCGGCCGGTGTCAGACCGAGAGTGAACTGACCGCTCACGGCTCCTGCCGCAAACATCGCCGCCGACATGAACAGGGAAGTATAGAAATTCACTTTCAGGCTATCCATCTGCTTCAGTATACTTCTGTCCAGATAGACAGTATAAAATGCATAGGATACAGCCGATACCAGGGCGAGAATAATTCCCGTGCAAGCCCCTCCTTTTCCGGCAAACGTTACCACGCCGCAGAGAGACAGAAGGAGGGAGACCGCCTTGTATCCCGTCATTCTTTCACGAAAAAAAATGATACTTGCCGCCATGACAAAGGCTGGATAGAGGAAGTGGAGCGTCGTCGCCGTCCCGACCGGTATGAAAATGTAGGACAGATAGAGCGTCAACACCGTGAGGGCGGTTCCGAACACCCCCGCCACGGCCGCCGACACAGCCACTTTTCTGTTGATGGCAAAAGAGAGATTCCGCATTTTCATAATCACCGCCAGAAACGGGATGGCAAGAAAACTTCTTAAAAATGCCAGCATGACCGGGTTACATCCATTTTCGTAACTGAGTTTTCCTATGACCGGAGTAACCCCAAACATCAGTGCGGACAGAAGTACCAGAACAACACCCCGAAAATACGATACATTTTCCTTTTTCATTTTATCTGCCGCCTCAGAAGAAAATAAAACCGATGGCCGCGGCCATAATCAGTGACAGAACCGTCCTTTCAAACCAAATCAGAAAGATATCCTTCATCTTAATCGGGATATCTGTGGACAGCAGGCAGGGAATGGAGGCTGAGAAAAACAGGATAGCCGATACACTCGTCACTGCAATCGTAAACTTTGTTACCATTGCGCTCTCCACTACCAGCATGGACGGCAGGAACATCTCCGCAATTTCGATGGCTGCCGCCTTTGCGGCCAGCATCGGTTCCGGCAGGTGCAAAAGCCAGGTCACCGGGTAAAAAAGATACCCGACCACATCAAAGAGAGGTGTATATTCTGCAATCAGCATACCGAGCAGGCCGATTACCAGGATACTTGCCGTAACAGCGGACGACATCTTGATTGCATCTCCCATATAGTAATCTTTCAGGTAGTAGGATAATGGTTTCGCCTCCCGGGCCTGTTTAACGCCTGCATGGTAGGCGCGTTTCAGCAGCGGCTCGCTGTAATCCATTGTGCTTTCCGCCTTCTTTTCGTAATAATCGTTCGGAATCTTTGCAATCGGATAAATACGCGCTGTAAGAGCAGTCACAAGGAAGGTTACAAAAAAGCAGGCGAAGAAATACAGGGTCCAGTGCTCCATAAAACCAAGGGTATTTGCAATAACGATCAGGAATGAGATAGATACTGTCGAAAATCCGGTGGCTATGATCACACTCTCCTTTGCGCTGTACACTCCTTTTTTATACAGGTCGTTTGTCAGAAGCACTGCCAGGGCATAGCCGCCTGAAAATGATACAACCGCATCAATTGCGCTCTCCCCCGGTGTTTTCCATATTTTTCTCATAATTGGCTGCATGAATGCGCTGATAAATTCTACCAGTCCAAAATTCAGAAGCAATACGTAGGCAATTCCGGTCACTGGAATCATCAGTGCAATCGGTATGACCACGCTGTTATATAAAAACGGAATCATATCGGCTCTCATAACTGCCGCCGGCCCTATATTGAAAACCGCCATAAAACCGATCACGGTGCCGAACAGCTTAATGATTGTAAATGCAAAATTAAATTTAGATTTCTTATAGCTTCCGTTCATAATCGGCATGATTCCGCCGGCCATGACCATGAGCAGTGTAAAATACGGTATTACAGGCCCGCATAACTTCTTGATCAAGTTGATGATATGCTGAATTGGTATCACCGACACGCCGCCTATTCTTACATTGACGAAAAACATGAACGCCCCGATTCCTGAAAAAAGGAGAAATTTCAGAACCGCCGAATTATTTTTCCCTTTTGTACTCTCCATTTCCTTTCCCCCTTATAAATTCCCCATACTTACACCACGTGTCTTTTCCTCATATTCTTTTCTATCCGCCGTCAGACTGCCCGCTCCCTGATAGACGGGTGCCTCACCCAGCCTGCCTGCAAACGGATATTGTACATTAAAATACCGGAGCGAATTCAGATGCTGGTCCCTTCCGTACTCCCTCTTAAGCACCACCTGGGAGAAGTCTAACGTCCTTGTCACCAGCGCAGGCGTCTCGGGACATTTGATGAGAACCTGACCTTCCGGATCCACAATAACCGAATTTCCGCAGCACGTTGACGCCCCTAACTGCCCTGTTCCGCATGTCCATATATAAAACAGTTCATTTTCCAGAGCCCTGGCTCTCGGCAGGATTTCCGGAACGTGACGGTATTCGATCGGGTCTAACGCCGGGCACAGAATCAGTTCCGCCCCCTTCAGGGCCAGAGTCCTCGAAATCTCCGGGAAAAACTGATCATAACATATCTGAAGCCCTACCGTAATCCCCTTCTCCCGGATTTTAAATATGCAGTAATCCTCTTCCTCATTACTGGGCACCGACATCTCCCCCGGTCGGAACGGCACTTTCTTTCTATACCGGCAAATCATTGTGCCGTCGGGGCCAAAAACGGGGCAGGTATTGTACGCCTCCCCTTCTGCCAGCTCCTCCGACTTTTCGGCGAATGTCCCCGGCACCAGATATACACGGTGCTTTTTTGCAAGACCTGCCAGAAAATGAATTGCCTCGTCATCTATCGATATAGGTGACTTGCTGATTCCAAACTCCACACCCACGATCAGTTCCGGTCTGACATATCCCATCATCAGGCTCTCCACGGATTGCCCAATCACCTTAAGGTTGGTACTTAAGTCGGCCGATATCGTATGCTGCATGATGGAGATATTTAAAAAACGATTTTCCATAAGTTCTCTCCTTTCTTAGCTGACTTAAGTATAACCTGTTACC
>CATWBR010000094.1 GCA_958349075.1 uncultured Clostridium sp. | reverse complement strand
CCCCAGGAAGTATAAAGAGCCTGCCTCGGCAGGCTCTCGCGCCGGAGCGCGGCCGCTTTGCGGCCATACCTCCTTAACGCGCAGTGCGCATCCTCCGCGGAGCGGTTTTTATTTAACAGGGCGCTTTCCTGTTAAATAAAAGCGGCTCACTCTGCAGATTTTTAAGTCCGCAAAATGAACCGCCATTATTCACCTTAATTCGACAGGATAGTATAAAATACGACTCCCGCGTCTAATGAACCGTAAATTTCTCTGCAATTGTACCCGTATAGTAGGCATCCAGCAGTTTTTCCAGATCCTTTATCTTTTCCTTCAGTTCCCTGCCAATGTCCGTGTCTCCCACACATTTACGTTCCGGAACCCATTTGACCATCTTGCTGTCGGAGTGGATGTCGCTCTCATTCTCAATCGCAGCTTCCGTGGATTCAAAGGGGTCGTGAGCCGCCAGAATCAGTCCGTAGGAGTTATAGATCAGGGTGTAACCGGCAATTCCCGTCTCCTTCTGGTAGGCCCTGGAAAATCCTCCGTCAATCACCAGCAGTTTCCCGTTGCACTTGATCGGGCTCTCCCCGTCCTTGGATTTGACCGGTACATGGCCGTTGATAATATGGGCACCCTCTTTGGAAAGGCCGAACTCCGCGAGGATCCGATCCATCACGTCCTCATTTTCCAGGAAATGATAATACGGATTTTTGGCCTCCCTGTGCGTCTCCTTCTCGGCCAGGAAATACCGCTCAAATGTGGCCATCTTATCTTTTCCAAACAGCGGGGAATTCTCATGGAGCCAGATATACCACATCAGATCGCATCCTCGCTCCCTCTCCTCCATGTCCATGGATACAAAGCCTTTTCTCACATAATTATCCAGGATATCATACAGGGCTTTTCCCTTGTATTTCTTCCCGTAAATCTCCACCGCCCTGAATGTGCCGTCCTCATTCAGAGGCACACAGCCATGGTAGAGCAGATTATTATTGTACACTTTATAGAGACTTCCCTTGGCAAGCAGGAATTTCATGTGCTGCTGCAGCTTCTCACAGTTGAGGAACGCCCTCTCCAGCCGGTCCATAATCTCGGCCTCCTGCTCCGTAAATGCATATGGATCCTTCGGATCCACGGTTGGAAATTGGCTGTCCAGCAGAGTATATTCCTTCCCATCCAGCGTAATCGTCCCTTTATCATAATCAATCAGGTGGAGCAGATTGCGCTGTTCCAGATGGAATTCCGGATGGCGCCTGATAATCTGGCCTTCCGCCTTGAACTGGATGATGGAAATGGCCTTATGCATCTTCTGGTTAATCTCCATCTCCGATGCATCATAGGTGTTGCTTCCCTTTAACTGGAAACAGGTGCAGGGGTCATCCGCATACGTATTCAGCGCAAAGGTGGCTAAGGGCAGCATATTGATGCCGTATCCGTCCTCCAGAATATCCAGGTTGCCGTATCTGGCACAGATTCGTATCACATTGGCGATACAGCCGGCCTGTCCGGCCGCCGCTCCCATCCAGAGAACGTCATGGTTCCCCCACTGGATGTCCACCGAATGATAGGTCATCAGCTTATCCATAATAATATGAGGCCCCGGTCCCCTGTCATAGATATCTCCCACAATGTGAAGATGATCGACAATCAGGCGCTGTATCAGTTCGCTCAGGGCTATGATAAACTGTTTCGCCCGTCCCACCCGGATAATCGTCTGGATAATCGCATCATAATATGATTCCTTGTCCGTCAGCTCCGCCTTCTCGGTCAGAAGTTCTTCCAGCACATAGGCAAATTCCTTCGGAAGAGCCTTGCGCACCTTGGAACGGGTGTATTTGCTCGCCGCTCTTCTGCTGACCTCAATCAGACGGTACAGCGTAATTTTATACCAGTCCTCGGGATTCATCTCCGTCTGCAGGATCCGGCTCATCTTCTCCCTAGGATAATAAATCAGCGTCGCCAGAGACTGTTTGTCCTGACGGCTCAGCGTATTGCCGAACACATCGTCGATTTTGCGTTTTACGGCCCCGGAGCCGTTCTTAAGCACATGGGAAAATGCCTCATATTCACCGTGGATGTCCGTCAGGAAATGCTCCGTCCCCTTAGGCAGGTTGACGATTGCCTCCAGATTGATGACCTCCGTCGACGCCGCCCCAATCGTGGGATACAGCTCCGCCAGCCATTCCAGATATCTGATCTCCAAATTTTTCATAAAGTCCTCCTTATCCATTATGTTCTGCTGAAAGTACCTCTAATGGACTCCTGCCTCCCGGGCAGCCGGCCGGGAACAGAATTTTCACTCTGTTTCTATCATATCACAGTCTTATGGCTCACAGAGCGTGCGGGTTACCGTTTAAACCGATTTAGCCACAATTTCACCCTGGCGTTTGTAGATGGAATCCGGATCCACGCAGCCGCGCACGCTGGAAAGAGGGTAAATATTGGACCATCTTCCAATCACGGTGCCCGGGTTTAAAATGGAACCGCAGCCAACTTCCACATTATCTCCGATCAGGGCTCCTACTTTTTTTCTGCCCGTCTCAATCTCGCCGTCGGCGGCATGGATATTTACCAGCAGTTTGTCGGATTTCACATTGGAGGTGATGGAACCGGCTCCCATATGAGCCTTGAAGCCGAGGATCGAATCGCCCACGTAGTTGTAGTGCGGCACCTGAACCTTGTCGAAAAGAATGACATTCTTCAGTTCCGTAGAGTTACCTACCACGGCACCCTCTCCAATCAGCGCGCTTCCACGGATAAATGCGCAGTGGCGCACTTCGGCATCCCTGCACACGATGGCCGGACCGTTTAAGAACGCAGTAGGAGCCACCTTAGCCGTCTTGTGCACCCACACATTCTCTCCCCGCCTCTCATACTCATTCTCATCCAGGCTGCTGCCGAGCTGAATCAGAAAATCACTGATTCCCTGAAGTGCTTCCCAGGGAAATTCATACTCCGCCAGATAATCTGCCGCAAGTGTATGTGTCAAATCATAGAGTTCTGCAATCTTCATCTGTTCCCGAATCATAGTCATGTTCCTCTCTTTCCTGCCTGTGGTTAGAATCTGTTATAATTACTGTTCACACCGCCCAGTAACCTGTTATACCGTCATGTCTGTTTCTTCTGTATTTACTGCAGGCTTAAGGGCGTCCGCCTGTACTGCTTTTGAAGACTCGGCCTCCGCAGCTTTTGCTCCCGCCTTCACACCGTTTTTTTTGCCGGCCGCAGCTTTTCCCGAACCGGTGGTTTTATAATATTCCGACACCTGATCAAAAACCGGCCTCAGACCGGCCTGGTTTGCGGCTTTCACCGCATTGTAGGTCCTGCCGGCCACAAAGCGCTCCAGCTTTTCCATGTATTCGCCGGCGGTGATGCTGCCCTCCGCCACATAGGTAAGGCCTTTTTCCCAGCTTGCCGTGAGTTCGGGGTTCAGAAGCTGTTTTATCGAAGCTTCCACCACCTCAAAAATTACTTCGCCCAGAAAAGTTGGTGTGATAACCTGCGTTTTATCATTCAGCGACAGATACTTGATATTACAGAGCTTCTTAAGAATCTCGGCTCTGGTGGCGCTGGTTCCGATGCCGCTTCCCTTTATCTGTGCTCGAAGCTCTTCGTCCTCGATGAGCTGTCCCGCATTCTCCATTGCCAGAATCATGGAACCCGAAGTGTAGCGCTTCGGCGGGGAAGTCTCCCCTTCCTTTATATTCAGGGCATCCAGGGATACAGAAGTACCTTTTTTAAGTTTTTCAAGCATTGCGATGAATTCGGGGCTGGATGAGTCCAGAACCACCTCTCCGGCCTGCTCCTCTTTCCCGGCTCCCGACGGCTCCCCGCCCTCACCGGAATTGTCCTGTGTGCCTGCATTCTTTTTCCTGGCCTGGCCCGACACATCGGCTACCTTCAGGTAGCCCTGTTCTTTCAGGATCTTAAAGCTGGCGAAGAAATGCTCATTATGTGAGACTATCTCCACCGAATATTTCTGGTAAACAGCCGGCGGGAAAAAGATACTCAGAAAACGTCTCACAATCACCTGATAAATCCTGGCATTCAGCTCCGAGAGCCCTCTAAGTGCCCCCAGTCCCTGGCCCGTCGGAACGATCGCGTAGTGATCGGTGATCTGTTTGTCATTGACATATCTCGTTTTGGCAATTCCCTTATAGGTACCCGACGCCAGCGCTTCTTTCGCAAACTCGGCGCATGGGCCGTAATTCTGAAGGCCGCCGATATTTTTGTGGATTTCCTTTGCAACTGCGGTGGAGAGAACCCTGGCATCCGTTCTCGGATAGGTGACGAGTTTTTTCTCGTACAGTTCCTGGACCGATTTAAGGGTCTGGTCGGGACTGATTTTAAACATCTTGGAGCAGTCATTCTGAAGCTCCGCCAGGTTATATAACAGAGGAGGATTTTTTGTCTCTTTCTTCTTCTCGACGGCTGCGATTACGCCCTCCATCGGTTCCTGGGAAGAGAGATAGTTTATCAGTTCCTCCGCATCTTTTCGTTCCTTAAAACCATTTTCTTTATAAAGACAGGGGTGATTAAAGTATTTAGAGCCGCTGACCGCCTTCCATTCGCCGTCGAGGGTGAATCCCTCCGGGCCAAAGGTGCCGATTACACGGTAAAACGGGGTCTTCACAAAGTCCCTGACCTCCCGCTCCCTCCGCACCACCATTCCGAGGACACAGGTCATTACACGGCCGACGGATACAACGGTCCTGTCCGTGCGCATATAGTTTGAAATGGAAGGGCCGTATTTCAGCGTCAGTGCCCTGGAAAAGTTAATTCCCATCAGGTAGTCTTCCTTGGCCCTCAGATAGGCCGAGGATGCCAGGTTGTCATATTCGGACAAATCCTTTGCCTCCCTGATTCCACGGAGAATTTCTTCTTCGGTCTGCGAGTCAATCCAGACCCGCTTCTGTTTTTTGCCTTTGATCCCGGCCATCTGCGCCACGAGACGGTAGATATACTCTCCCTCCCGCCCGGAGTCGGTACAGACGTAAATAGTATCCACATCGTCCCTGTTCAGCAGGCCGCTCACAATCTTAAACTGTTTTTCAACATTCTCAATTACCTGATACTTAAATTCTTTCGGGAGAAAAGGAAGCGTCTGAAGGCTCCATCTCTTATATTTTATGTCATAGGCCTCCGGATAACTCATTGTAACAAGATGTCCCACACACCAGGTCACAACCGCATTCTCCGATTCAATATAGCCGTCTGCCGCCCTGCCTGAAACCTTCAGCGCATTGGCAAATTCTCTGGCTACACTCGGTTTTTCTGCTATGTATAACGATTTTGACATTCCATTCCCCACATTCTGTTTATAAATTTCTTTGCTGTTTTCCGGCTTTCTTACCGCCCGACGGCTTGTGCTCCGCCAGGATCGCCGCCGCAAACATCAGCACGCATCCTGCAAGCATTCTGGCCGTCACCGATTCACTCAGGAAAATCACCGAAAAAACCAGCCCGAACACCGATTCAAAAGAGAGTAATATCGATGATGTGCTTGCGCTCAGATAGGTTTGTCCCACGGTCTGGAGCAGGAAGCAGAGCATGCTTGAAACCAGTCCCAGGTACAGGACGGATACAAGCACCCCTCTGTCCGCAAATACGCTCAAATCGCAGGAACCCTCGAAAACGAAGGCCACAAACCACGAAAATACGGCGCAGGATCCCATCTGGACCACGGTCAGTTTGATCGGATCATAAACCATGGTGTAGCGATCGATGAAAACCATGTGAAGGGCAAAACAAAAGCCGCAGATAAAGGTTAGAAAGTCGCCGAAATTGACCGTCAGGTCTCCCTTTAGTGAAAGGAGCGCCAGGCCGACCACCGCAATGCAGGCGGCAATAATGTTATTTCTCGTCGGTTTCACTTTATTAAAAAGCCAGTGCAGAAAGGGCACAATAATGACGTACAGCGTCGTGATAAATGCATTCTTGCTGGCGGTCGTAAACTTCAGCCCATAGGTCTGGAAATAGTAGCTGATAAACAGCAGAAAACCCAGCAGGCTGCCGCAGTTGATATCGGCCCGGGTCATTGTTTTCACATGTTTCCTGAAAATTATGATAAGTCCCGCAGTGGCAATTGTAAACCTGTATGCCAGCAGATACGTCGGTTTGATTACGTCCATTGAATTTTTCATGACTACAAACGCGCTGCCCCATACAATTGTCACAAATAAAAGTCCGGCTGAAGCTAAAACCGTAACCTTCCTGTCGTTCGTCTTCCCCTCTGTCGCTCCCATTTTCCTTTTCATCCTCCGCAATGTCCCACGGCATGGCTGCCATGCCCCGGCTTTCTCAAAAATACAGGGCTGCAGCTTCTGCCGGACGGCCCTGTGCTGCATCCCTGTACTGATGTTTATTCTATCATAAATTTGTAAATTGTGGTAGTACTATATTCTTTTCCCTCTTTCAAAACCGGGGACGGATAATCCGGCATATTGACCGCATTGGGATAATACTGGGTTTCAAAACAGTATCCCTGGCGCGGGCCGTACAGCACACCCTCCTTACCGGGAATCTCCGGCTCCAGATAGTTGGCGGTATAGAACTGGATACCCGGAAGATCCGTGTAGACCTCCATTGCGCGGCCGCTCTTCTCATCCCAGGCCTTGGCTGAGAGTGAGAGTTTCCCCGGCTCATGGTTCAGGACCCAGTTGTGGTCATAGCCGTGGCCGAACCGGATCTGCTCGCAGTCCGCGTCGATATCGCGGCCGATTGGTTTCTTTACCGTGAAATCCATCGGACTTCCCGCTACCGGCCTCAGTTCCCCATAGGGGATAGCCACATCGTCCGTAGGGGTGTAACGGTCTGCATCGATCCACACAAGCTGGTCCATGGCGCTGCCGCTCTTATGGCCTGCCAGATTAAAATAGCTGTGGTTCGTCATATTGGCAACCGTGTCCTGATCGCAGACCATATGGTAATGGAGCTTCAGCTCATTTTCCTCTGTCAGCGTATAGACAACCGAAATCCTGGCATTGCCCGGATATCCCTGGTCTCCGTCGGGACTCAGCAGGGAGAATGTAACGGACGTTCCTTCCTCCTCTTCAGTCACCTCGGTATCCCAGATTCTGTTTCTGTAGAAATCAGGGCCGCTGTGGAGGTTGTTGGGGCCGTTGTTGGCCTCCAGCTTATAAGTCACTCCGTTTAGTGTAAATTCCGCCTTTCCGATGCGGTTGGCGTTTCGTCCGACAATCTCACCCAGATGGCCGCCGTTTTCCAGACATGCCTGAATCGTGTCGTATCCAAGCACCACATCAGCCTGTTCCCCATCCCGCCCGGGAACCATCATGGAGGACCAGATTCCTCCCAGATCCAGGAAGGATGCCGAAAGGCCGTTTTTATTGACCAGCGTATACTGGGTTACGCTTCTTCCGTCTATAAGTTCACCAAATTTTACTTTTTTGTACATATTATTTCCCCTCAATATATCCCTGGGCTGTCAGAAGCTCCGCGCAGAGAACGGCTCCGCCAGCGGCGCCTCTCAGTGTGTTGTGGGAAAGTCCGACAAACTTCCAGTCATAAACCGTGTCTTCCCTCAGACGGCCGACGGAAACTCCCATTCCTTTTTCAAAATCGACATCCAGCTTAACCTGAGGACGGTTATCCTCCTCCAGATACTGGATGAACTGCTTCGGCGCGCTCGGGAGTTCCATCTCCTGAGGAAGGCCTTTAAAATTCACGAGCTTCTCAATCAACTGCTCTTTTGTCGGTTTCTTTCTGAATTTCACAAATACGGCGGCCGTATGACCGTCCAGAACCGGCACGCGGATGCACTGGCAGGTAATGACAGGACCATCTGCTTTTACAATCTGTCCGTCTTTTATCTCGCCCCAGAGTCTGAGCGGTTCCTGCTCACTCTTTTCTTCCTCACCGCCAATGTATGGTATGATATTCTCCACCATCTCCGGCCAGTCCTTAAAGGTTTTTCCGGCGCCGGAAATTGCCTGGTAGGTGGTGGCAACCACCTCATAAGGCTCGAATTCTTTCCATGCGGTCAAAACCGGAGCATAGCTCTGGATGGAGCAGTTTGGTTTTACAGCGACAAAGCCTCTCTTTGTTCCAAGGCGTTTTTTCTGAAATTCAATTACTTTGAAGTGTTCCGGGTTAATCTCCGGCACTACCATCGGTACGTCCGGTGTCCAGCGATGGGCGCTGTTGTTGGACACAACCGGTGTCTCTGCTTTTGCATAGGCATCCTCGATTGCTCGGATTTCTTCTTTCGTCATATCAACGGCGCTGAAGACAAAATCTACGGCTGCGGCAACTTTTTCCACTTCGTTGACATTCATCACAACCATATTTTTTACGGATTCCGGCATTGGCGTCTGCATCTTCCAGCGTCCGCCTACTGCTTCTTCATAAGTTCTGCCGGCTGATCTGGGGCTTGCTGCCACTGCAGTTACCTCGTACCACGGATGTTCAGCCAAAAGTGTAATAAAACGCTGTCCTACCATTCCTGTTGCGCCCAAGACGCCCACACGTAATTTCTTCTTCATTTCCATAGCGGTTCTCCTCATTCCCGAATTCGATTTCCGTAACTATCCACTGTCTTTATAGTTACATTAACGTATATCCTATACCAATTCGCGGAAAAAATCAACATTTTTCCGCAAAGAAAATACATTTGTCTTTCTGTAGCGAACATATCACCGATTTATGACGTGAACAGCGGAAGAATCTTCTGTTCCGCCACGGAAACGAGGCCTAAATCGGACATTTTCACATCCGGAATGACGGGAAGTGCCAGGGAAACAATGCGCAGAAGCGGATTTTCCTGGGCTGTAAGTCCCAGACTGCGCTCCGTCTCTTTCATCCTTGCCGCCTCTTTCGTCAGTTCCTCGGCATTCAGCCTTGTCATCAGGCCGCCGACCTCCAGTCTCAGGGTATTGAGGACCTTCCCGTCCTTTACCGCGGTCATGCCGCCGCCTTTTGCAATCAGTTCCTTTGCCGCCACAAAGGCGTCTTCCGGTTTGAAATAGACAATCGTCAGGTTGTGGGAATCATGGGAGACTGTGGATGCCACGGCACCCTCGCTGCTTCCAAAATTCTTGACGATTCCAAGTGCCTTTGTACCCTTGCCGTGGCGGTTGATTACGGCCACAAACGCCATACCCTCTTTCAGTACGACCGTACCGTCCTTCACTTCCAGTTCTTCCACCGCACACCTGGTCATGCTCTGGAAAAGATCGTGGTACTCCATTACGCGGACTTTTACGGTACCGCTCTCCACAGGGGCTTTTACAATAAAGTCGTTAAGCGTCACTTCCCCCGCATTCATGGAATTTCTCTTTTCCATAGCGTATTCACGATCCTCGATCTCCACCGTCAGTTTTCCGTGCTCGGCAACCAGCTTTCCGCCGAAGAATACGGCATCCGCCCACATGGTGTTAATGTCCTCCGTCAGGACCATATCCGCCGTATAGCCCGGCGCCACGGCTCCGATATGGGATACACCGATTTCCCTGGCCGTATTGATTGTTGCACTTTTGATTGCCAGCACCGGATCCATGCCGCATTCGATGGCTTTTCTGACTACTGCGTTTAAATGGCCCGTGTGTAAGAGATCGTCACTCTCCCTGTCGTCACTGCAGAGTGTCAGTGTATCATAGAAACGGATTCCGTCTATTCCCTCCACGATCGCCTTAACATTCTTTGTGATTGAGCTCTCCCTGGCATCCACATACATGCCGGCCCGAAGCTTGCCAAGCGCCTCATCGCCCCTGGTCGTCTCATGGCAGGTATTCGGACCGCCGCAAAGATATGCGGAAAGCTGTCTTCCCATCAGACCCGGTGCATGTCCCTGAAGATAGAGGCCGCTCTCTTCGGCCGCCTCGATGATATCCATCATACGGTCGTCGCCGTTCATCACCCCATAGAAATCCATCACCTCGGCCAGGCCCACCACTCTCTCAAGCTTGGCCAGCTCCCGGATCTCTCCGGCAAAAAACTCGGCTCCCGCATTTTCACAGCCCGGTACGGCCGGAACGCAGCTTGGGATATCCACAAGCTGGCGCATCGGCAGATCATCGGCGCTGTCATGCATGTATTTTACCGCGTCCACGCCGTAAACATTGGCCAGCTCGTGCGGATCATGGATGATCGTGGTCGTTCCGTGGGGAATCACGACCCTGGCGAAATTCCGCGGCGTCATCATGGAACTCTCAATGTGCATATGGGAATCAATCAGTCCCGGGATCAGATAGCGTCCCTTTCCGTCATAAACTTCCTCCGCATCAAAAGGCCCATTAAGCTTTTCCGCCTCCACATGTGCAATAAATCCGTCTTTTACATAGACAACGGCCGGATAAATCTCCCCTGTAAATACATTAACAAGCCGGCAGTTTGTCACAGCCAGATCGGCCTTAGTGAGGCCGAGGGCTGTTTTTAAAAGCTCCTTTTTATTCTTTGGTTCCAGTTTAATCATAGTTTGTCTCCTCTCTGTGTCTGGGCATCATCGGTTCGTACCTGTTGCGTACCTTCCCTTCGCCTTCCGAACGGTTCCATCTATTCTTTCATAAGGCGTCTGTAATTTTCACTGACTGCCTGTATTAATTCTTCCCTTTTCATATTCCTCACGTTGCAGATGTGATCAATCACATAAGTTATATACCTTGGTTCATTCTCTCTCCCCTGCATCGGAGCCGGTGTCAGACTCGGTGCATCCGTCTCCACCAGAATCCGGTCCAGCGGAACTTCCTTAACCGCCCTCTGTGTACTTTCATCATACAGTTCAAATGTAATATTTCCGGAAAAGGAAATATACATGCCCATGTCGAGAAAATCCCGCATGGCTTCGGCGCCGCCGCTGTAACAATGCATAATCCCCGGCACCTTCAGGTTCTCTTTCATATAACGTCTCGTATCGTCTGTTGCCAGGCGCATATGGATCAGCACCGGCTTATTCACCTCATTGGCCATCCGGATCTGCCTGATAAAGGCCTCTTTCTGGATTTCTGCAGGCACCGGCTCTTCATAAGGGTAATAATCCATCCCTATCTCGCCCACGGCCTTGACCCTGGGATGATGGAGCAGCCTTTCCAGGCGCACAAAATCCTCTTCCGTAACCTTTAAAAGATCATTCGGATAAAATGCGCAGGCCACATCAAACATGGGATCCTTCTCCGCTATCCGAATCGCCCGCTCCGCCTCGGGAAGCTCCGTGCAGACAATCATTATTTTTTCAATCCCTGCCTCTTTAGCCCCTGCAGCCACCTCTTCCCACCGCGGATAAAGCTGCGCTCCGCAGATATGGGCATGGCTGTCGATTATTCCCCGCATAAACTCTGTCCTTTCTTTTCTACATTGGAATTTTCAGTATGGGGTGCATTTCCCACCTCATTATACTATAAGAATGGGGGATTGCACAACAGGTTGTTTGGTTGAGGAACGAGAACGCCGCCGGGACGGCCGGTGGGCGGAATGGTTAGGGTGGGGATGAGTCTTCAGTCCCGGTTTGCAGGTTGTCGCGGGTGGGGAATCCGGGCAGAAAAAGTTCCTGCGGGAAACGCTTGCGCTCTTTGGAGTACATAACGGACACTAACCTCGAAAAAACCTCGGTAAGTGCCGATGGACTCCAGGTTCCCTCCGGAATCTTTTTGATTACTGTTCACTCCGTGCCCAGCAATACGCTACGCGATGCACAGAAACGGTACAAAAACACCGTTTCGCGCCGCAATCCTCGGGTTTTCTGTGACTTACGCTGTGCTGCACTCACAAAAAACGCCTCGCGGAATACAACCTGTTCACAAGAATATTTTTTTCCCTTCCCCACAGGCAGGTTATGACCGGGACTGAAGACGCCGGGGGTCGTCGCGCACCATTCCGGCCCGGCCTGCGGCTGCTGATTTGTTCTATTTCTTCAAAGGGGGAGGTATTATCGCGGCCACTACATCCTTTCAAATGCCGGGAGACTGCCCGGTGTTTGGTCTTAGAGTGATTTATCTGGCGCACCGACAGGTCTTAATGACGGGGACTTTGTTCTGAAAGCTAATCTGCCTGTGAAAGTATCGCCACTTCATAGTGGCCGCGACAATACCTGCCCCGCACTTGAAGTAAGAGACAATCAGCCCCTGAAGACGGCGGACAGGGCAACACCCCTCTCTGAGTCTTCAGTCCCATCGACAACCTGCCCGGGGAAGGAAGGAGAAAACTTTCCGAAGGGGACCTTGGAGC
>CATWBR010000093.1 GCA_958349075.1 uncultured Clostridium sp. | reverse complement strand
ATAGAAAGGTGAGTACAGATGCCGCCTACAGCAAAAATAACAAAGGAAATGATTTTGAATACGGTTTTACAAATCACAAGAGAAACCGGGTTTGAGACCGTAAATGCGAGGAGTATTGCAGGAAAATTGAAGTGTTCTACACGGCCTATTTTCACGTGCTATGAGAATATGGAAGAACTGAAACATGAATTTCTTGCCTATGCCTATGAATTTTATAACCGGTATGTAATTAACTATAGTAATTCGGCGGCGGTAAGCCCCATTTTGATTCTGCCTCTGTCCTATATAGAATTCGCCCGGGAGGAGACGTATTTATTTAAGCTTCTGTTTATCAAAGATATGGATTTAAAAATGGAAGAGGCAAAGGATTTCTATAATGAATCCGATAATGAAAAAAGGGCGGAGATTTTTTCGGAAAACATTGGGATAGAGCCGGAACGCGGCAGGGTAATCTTTCTGGATCTCTTTCTTTATACCCATGGTATAGCGGTATTAACTGCAACGAAAAAATTATCATTGGATAGAAACAGTGCGGAAAAAATGTTGGCAAATATACTGTCGGCTTTTATCAGGCAGGAAAAGCCGGATTGGAATATCATATGAAGATAAATCAATACGTAATTGACTTCTACAATCACTACGATGAGGACAGGCGGCTGGAGTTTAAGCATGGGACCGTCGAATTTCTTACAACGATGCGCTATATAGAAAAATACATAAAACCGGGCGACCGTGTTCTTGAAATCGGTGCGGGTACCGGCCGGTATTCTCATGCGCTGGCACGCGGTGGATATACCGTTGACGCGGTGGAGCTGGTTGAACATAACATAGAAGTTTTCCGCCAAAATACCCTGCCGGATGAAAAAATATCGGTGACCCAGGGGAATGCCCTGGATTTATCTGCTTTCCCGGACAAGAGATATGATATCACACTATTATTAGGCCCGCTGTATCATCTCTACAAAAGAGAAGATAAGCAGCAGGCACTGCGCGAGGCGATCCGGGTAACAAAACCGGGAGGCGTTATTTTTGCCGCGTATGTTATATCCGACGGCTGTCTCCTTGACGAAGGGTTTCACCGGGGAAATATCAGTGTTGCCGATTATATCAAAAATGGGCTGCTCGATTCCGGGACATTTGCGGCAAAGTCCGAACCAAAGGATTTGTTTGAGCTTGTCCGCAGGGAAGATATCGATGAACTGATGGCTGAACTACCGGTAACCAGGCTGCATTATGTTGCGGCCGACGGCTGCGCCTTATTCATGCGCGAGGCGGTGGATGCGATGGATAACGATGCATTCCGGTTATATTTGAAATACCATTTTGCCACCTGTGAACGCGAAGACATGATAGGCATTACGAGCCATGCGGTTGACGTATTCCGGAATTCACCCGGATGCATGATAAAGTAGTACGGAAACCGGCTCCGGAATCCGGTCCTCATCAATCCCCGGATTCCGGAGCCGATAAAATTCTCTTGTCGAGCTTCGACCGGAAATACCACCCTGTAAATATCATAAGGAGGCCCGCAATAATAACGACGGTTCTTCCCAGGCCGTTGGCCGACGACAGGGCGGATACGAGCAGGCCGGTTCCTCCTCCGCTAAGAAAATCGCTTATTCTTTTTTCCTTCAGCATCTGGGCTTCCCTGTTTAAAACGGAAATGACATTGTTGTCGGCATGCTCCCGGAACTCCTCACTGCTGAGCCGTTCCCCGCTGATAAATTCATTCACGCCGATTTCCAGTTCTGCACACAAAGACTGTATTGTCGACAAATCCGGCATATAATTTCCCGTTTCCCACCGGGAGACGGTCTTGTTGGTGACGCCGAGTTTTTCTGCAAGTTCTGCCTGGGTCATCCCCTTTTCTCTGCGGACTTCCGATATAAAACTGCCTGTTTTCTTCTGATTCATTCAAATCACCACCTCTGTTTTTAATAAAAGAATATCATAGATACCCTGTTTTGTATTCCCCATAAAAAGCGAATGCAGCAAAATCAGCGAAATCCGCTACGGGGTGCCGGATGGGAGGAGGCGTTTTACCGGGCACGGTGTGAACAGTAACATTTTCCACCATTTTTGACATATCGGTATGAAACTTGACATGACGTTGTCATGATTAGTACAATATAATAAACTTGCGGGACAACAGACTGACAGAGCGGTGCGAAGCCGCGCTGAATCACCATAAAGGAGTGAAACGATGAATGTAAAAAGAGAACTGGAAAAAACAGCAGGGATAGCGGAGCGATTATACTTAAACGATGTCGAGATTGATCCGTCGGAGATTCATGCGGTGATGATTAACGAGGTGGTTCCGGCGGATCCGCGTGAGGATTTTTACGGACCGGCCGACGCCGGTTACATGAAAACCACAATTCCCCTTTTTCAGAATGCGGGGGCAGCGGTAACGTCCATTCAGGACATCCTGCAGAAGGGGATTTATATCACGAATGCCGTTAAAACTCCAAAGTCGGAATATGCCGTTGAGAAAGGCAGCATTGAAAAGAGCCTGCCTTATCTGGAAAAGGAGATTGCCCTATTTCCCAACCTCAGGGTCATTATGCTGATGGGGGATGTGGCAAAGAAGGCGTTTAATGCGATTACGAAAAAACAGACCGGGAAGAACGCGGTTCCGGCCATTTCCACTTACAAGATACGAAGCACCGAGATTTATTACGGGAGTATCAGGATATTGCCGTCCTACATCATGACAGGGGGCAATATCCTGATTGAAAAGTCAAAAGCGCAGATGGCAGCCGAAGATATCGCCGCCATGTTAAAGATTATTTCATAATCTGTTTTTCACGTTCCTCACAGCCGCAGCCCATCTCATAGAGAAGGGCAATCATATGCTTGACGGATTCCTTATAATCCAGGAGGCGTATATTTTCATCCGGGGCATGGTGGTTTCCGTCGGTATTTCCGGGGCCTGCCCCAACGATGGGCATCCGGGGCCATGCGCGGTGGAAATAGATGGCGGGGCCGCCGCCGAGCTGCGTCGGTTCAATGACCATGGGTTCCCGGTACACCTTTGCAGCCGCGCTTATGAGCTGGTCTTTAAACGGAATATCGACCGGCGTGCGGACCGGGGTGTTCACTCCACGGGACGTTATCATAATATCGGAGAAGCCGCGGCGGTCCAGGTGCTCCCTGAATTGGCGTTCCACCTTTTTCGGATCCTGGTTGGCCACAAGATAGAAGGAGACTCTGGCCGAGGCCTTGTGGGGCACAATCCCGCGGATACCGTTGTACATTTCCCCGGCCTCCAGGCCGCATATGGAAACGGAAGGTTCCATATAGATTTGTTTTTTTAACTGAAGGCCCGTGGCATCCCTCAGAAAGGAACCGAGCTTCATCTTGTTCTTCAAATCTTCCTCATCATAGGGAAATGCCTCCAGAATCTTTTCATCGTCCGCGGTAACGGGGAGCACGTCATCATAGAATCCGTCGATGGCAATCCGTTCATCCCCGTTTTTCAGGCTGGCGAGAGCCCAGACAAGACGCCAGGAGGCGCTGGGAATTACGGTTCCCATCCGGGCATGGACATCCTTCGCCGATGTCTCCACGGACAGGTCGAAGCTGATGCTTCCGCGCACGCCGAACCGGGCCCACGGACGCCCTTTGCTGTCCTTACGCCCGTTTTCCCACAGGCAGGCGTCGGCTTTAGTGAGTTCTTTAAAAAGTTCCGGCTGCCCGGAGGTGAATTTACCGAGGGAAGGGCTGCTGGTTTCTTCATCTCCCTCGAAAAAGAATTTTACATTGACCGGAAGTTCCCCCGTGACGGCAAGTATGGCCTGAATGGCCTGGATACGGGACAGAAGGGGGCCTTTATTGTCGGAAACTCCCCTGGCGTACATGGCTCCGTCACGGATTTCCGGAATAAAAGGGGAAGAGCTCCAGAGATCTTTTTTTCCTTCCCGGACAACGTCATAATGGTTGTAAAAGAGCAGTGTGGGAAGAAGATTCTCAGAAGGGGTGATTTCCGGAGCGCCTCCCGTCTGCGCTTTTTTCCGTATTGTCCGTGGCGTTCCGGCCATACCGGCGGATATGATCGCGTTTCCGCCCTCAACCGGATGGCATTTGTGGGGAATGTTTAAGCGGCCTAATTTATTTAAAATCCATTCCCTTGTCTGTGACAGGCCCTGCTCGTCCCCGGCTGTGCTGCGGTAGGAGCACAGTTCCCCAAGTTCTTCCACCATCTCTTCAAAATGGTTATCAACGTAATCAAAAATTTCCTGTATCATGATTTCCATAACGACCTCCATAAAACCTTCCTGTACTGGATATAATAACAGTACTGTTCACTTTAACTGCGCCCATTATAGTAAATAAACGGCCAGTGATCGATAGGATTCATTACAGTGTAACAAAGGTTACACGGGATACGGCGAAAGAGGGCGCAGAGACGCCGCCGGACTGTGGCAAAACCGGTCCGGCGGCATTCAGCAGTCTGTTATATGGTCTTTACTAATCTGTATCCGTTTATTTACAACCCGGAGAAATCCTTCCTGGGCCAGCTCGCTTACGAAGCGGCTGACCGTCACACGGTTGCTTCCGATGATGGAGGCAATGTCTTTATGGTAATAATCATGGGACAGGGGATACCATTCGCCGTCCGCGCTGGAGGACGGATCGGACAGCATGATAAACAGTTTTTTGAGGCGGTCTTTGGTGCGTTCCAGAATGACGCTTTCCAGTTCCCTCTGCAGATATGCCCTCTTGGCGCTGATGCTGTTAATCAGCGCGTTGCGGAACACGGGTTTTTCGATCAGGACCCGGTAGACGTTCCGGTTAATCCGGTAAAGGGTCAGCGGCGTCCTGGCGAAGGAGTACCGCTCCGCGATTCTTATATCGGCGCCGTCGCTGAACAGGCCTTCCGCCAGGAACCAGCCGTCCGTCAATATGTAGGAAAGCTTTTCCTGCCCATCCCCGTTGAACATCGTATGGACGCTCTGTCCTGCATACAGGTAGGAGATTTCCCGGAGGACGTCGCCCGGTTTAACGTAGTAGGTTCCCTGCGGGATATCCTCGCGTCTGGCGTATCGTTCAATCAGGAGCTTCAGTTCTTCATTTTCACGGGGTTCAAAATTTACACAATATTCTCTATCCACATCTTTACCTCAAAATTCGTCTGTCTACGGTATCTGCCGATTCTAATCTGTCGTTTGTCTTATTGGAAAATTTTATCATCGAATGGACTGCCAGTCAAGAAACGACTTAACGAAGCGGTGTAACAAAGGCTACACTGTTACAAATTTTGTTGAGATGCCCCGGGCAGATCTGATATAGTTTTCGCTATCAAAAGCAAAGGAGAAGAGGGGAAGATGAGTAACGAGTCAAAAAAGAAAATCCAAATCCCACATGTGTTCGTCATTCTTGTAATGCTTGTGGTAATTGTGACGGCGATGACGTACTTTGTACCGGCAGGAGAGTATGCCAGGATTGAGAACGCCGCTACGGGAAAGAAGATGGTGGATCCTGGATCATTTGCCTGGGTAGCCCAGAATCCAATCAGTTTCTTAAAAATACCCAACTACATTGTAAAGGCGCTGGCAGGTTCCAGCCTGATCTGGATGACCATTTTCAGTGCGGCTTCAATTGAAGTATTGCTGGCGACAGGGGCATTTGACGCAGCCATCAACAGGATGATTCACAAGTACAAAAACAGCGAACGAATGCTTTTAATCGTCACGATTGTTGTATTCGGGATTTACGGAATGAGGCAGAATCCGGTCGGTATGGTGGGATTTATACCGATTCTCGTACTGTTCTGCCGCATGTGCGGGTATGATGCGATTGTGGCGTCCGCCATCATAATACTGGCGGCGGGAGGCAGCCAGAGTATTGGTCCCGTGGCTCCGGCAACGACGGCAATCGCCCAGGGATTTGCAGACCTGCCGATCTTTTCAGGGATTGGATACCGTCTTTTACTGTGTGCGGTGCTCCTCGTGGTCAACGGGTATTTCATCGTGTCATATGCCATGAAGGTCAAGAAAAATCCGAAGGACAGCATCATATTCGAGATAGAGGAGGAAGCCAGAAAGGGCGGCTATGACTTAAGCATCGACAGGGAACAGACCATTTCCAGGCGTCAAATTGCGGTGCTCATCGTGTTTCTGGCAAGTACGGCGCTTCAGGTATACGGCGGAATCAAGCTCGGATGGGGCAATACGGAGACTGCGGTGCAGTTTGTGTGGCTGGCGGTGGCCGGCGGCCTTGTCGGAGGACTGTCTCCCAGTGATATCTCAAAGAAATTCAGCAAAGGCGCGGCTAAAATGATGACTGCGGCCATCATGATCGGCATTGCAACGGCAATCTCCAGTATCCTGACCGAGGGTAAAATCATCGATACGATTGTCAACGCAATTGCGGGAGTGCTGATGGCATGTCCGGCATTCCTTCAGGGTCCGCTGATGTTCGTTGCCAACCTGATTATCAATGTGTTTATTCCGTCCGGTTCGGGACAGGCGGCGGCCGTGATGCCGCTGATGACCCCGGTGGCGGATCTGATCGGCATGACAAGACAGTCCGTTGTACTGGCATTTAACTTCGGCGACGGCCTGGGCAATTATATCCTGCCTATGTCGTCCGCGCTGATGGCCAATCTGATGGCTGCCGGCGTTCCTTATGACAAATGGATGAAGTTCATGGGCAGGGTTTTTGCCTCCTGGATTGTCATATCATGTGTTGGTATGGTAATTGCCCAGGTCATCCACTATGGACCATTCTGATGGAGAGTATACGATGAAGCAGACAGAGACAGAACTGTTAAGTGAAATCAGCAGAGAGAATATGCTGGAGACAGTGGAACGGTTTAATGAGCTGTTCCGCTACAGCGGCACGGAGGATGGGGAAAAGGCGGCCGGCTATCTGAAAGAAAAGCTGGACTGCTACGGTGTCCCCTGCGAGCTTTGTGAATATGAGGGATTCTTCAGCAAACCCGTGTCCGCAGAGATGACGGTGGAGGGAAAAAAATACCGTCTTGTCGGCGATGTGTACAGTGAGGAGGCCGACGGACTGTCCGGAGAGCTGTATTACGACTTTATGGGCAGGGAGAAAAAACTGTCACAAAGGCAGGAGAGAGAACGCTTCAGGGCTTTCTCCGGTAAAATTGTCCTGACCTGGGATGGAAAGGGCGATTTTGCAAGAAAAGCCCTGGATGCCGGAGCGTTGGCGATTCTGCATATCTGCGGTACGAAAGGCGGCTGCATCCATCACAGCAATATAGGAAGTGTCTGGGGAACGCCGGGGCTTGACGAATCCGTCTATATGCGTTTCCTTCCGTCGGCCGGAATCGGGCGGGAGGACGGGGAGGAGTTAATCGGGCTTCTGGCGGAAGGAAAACGAAAAGCCGTGCTTTCGATCAGGATGGACACCGGTATCAGGAAGAGTTCGATGGTAATCGCCGACATACCCGGAAAAAGTGAAAGCTTTGTCCTGGTATCGGGGCACTATGATTCCTGGTATGAGGGAATTACGGATAACGCCGTCAGCGATGCGATACTTCTGGAGTACGCAAGGATTCTGAATGAACGCCGCGGCCTCCTGCGCCGCGGAATCAGGATTGCCTGGTGGTCAGGCCATTCCGACGGACGTTTTTCCGGTTCCGCCTGGTACTGCGACAGCCATTACGGGGAGCTTAAAAAACACTGTGTAGCCCATATCAACCTGGACTTGACGGGATGCAGGAACGCGGATCGGATCGTGGCGCGCACCGCCGGTACGGAGGGGATTGATTTTACCGGCAAGCTGATCGAGAAATACACGGGCAAACGGCCCGACGCCTACGTTCCGATGATACGCGGCGCGGATCAGTCCTTCTGGGGAGCCGATATCCCCATCACCATCATGCTGAAGTATGAGCCGGAAAAGGACAGGCGTCTTTCCGACTGTCCCAGCGGTGGGCCGTGGTGGCACACGCCCGAGGACACGCTCGATAAGCTGGATGAGACGATCATGATGCGGGATGCAGGAATTAATCTGGAACTGATCGAGGCCATTGAGGGGGCTGAGATCCTGCCGGTCAACCTCCCGGAATTTGTCCGGGATATGGACGAACGGCTGAACCGGATTCTGGTCTCATTGACGGAAGGTTTTGACGGACGTGGAATCAGGGAAGTGTGGCAGAGAGCCAAAGAGAGCCTGTCTGCATTTGAGGGAATGACAGAAAAGGGTCTGGCAGAGGATTTTGATATAAAGGCGGTTGTGGGAAGAATGCTCCACCTGTTTTACTGCAGGAAGGACGCCTATACCCACGACTGCGGATGCCCGTTCGGGGTATTTGCCGATATAGCGCAGTTTGAGGGAATCACCAGGGATAACACAGAAAGAGAGTATTATCTGATGGCCTTAACCGCCTTTATGCGGTATAAAAACCGGCTGTGCAATGGATTGGAAGAGATGATTACATATATAGAAGGGATGACTCAGCGCGGATAGCCGGGCGCAGGGACTGCCTTCGGATAGGGAGCTTTGACTGAGCAGGAGTAGGATTCTGCTCAGCCCAAGCTCCCTTTTTGAGTTTAATTGAGAGGCGGTGACGTCTCTGTAAGACAGCGGCCGGGGAGCAGGATGGCGATAACCTCGGCGTCTTCAGTCCCGGATCATAACCTGCCTGTGGGGGAGGAGGGAGAAAAAGATTCCGGAGGGAACCTGGGAGTCCATCAGTACTTAGGTGACGTCCTATGGCACCTTAGTACTGCTATGCACTCCGACGAGCGCGAGCGTTTCCCGCAGGAACTTTTTCTGCCCGGATTCCCCACCCGCGACAACCTATAAACCGGGACTGAAGACTCACCTCCCATCACGTCATATCATCCCGAAGCGCATCAATAATATTTTCTTTTCGAATCTTACCCGTGGCATACAGCATTGCAATAAATATCACAAAAAATACGCCGAGTATGCTGACTGTGATACTGCCCCACGGAAAGGTATATCCGATCTCAGCGCCCCCGCTCACCATCCCCTTATAAATCAGCCAGGAGAGAATACCCGAGACCGGCAGCCCGAACAGCAGTGTTCTTATGCCGTAAAGGGCGCACTCAAAACGCATCATCCGGTTAAACGCGCGGTCGGATAATCCCACGGAGCGGAGCATGGCCAGCTCGCGCCTTCTCAGCCTGATATTGGTGGAAACCGTATTGAATACATTGGCTGTCCCGATCAGCGAGATCATGATGACAAATACAATGGTAAACAGAGTTACTATAAAAATAAGAGTGCGGTTTTCCTCCAGTACGGCATGGAGATTGTACAGATGATAATCGGAGGTTATGCCGGCTCCGTCGATCATGGCCTGCATTTGCGCCGCGGACAGGCCGGGAGTTTTAGACCAGAAGGTAAAGCCCTGCCGTTCGGGCGCATCCAACAGGTCAAACTGCGCTTTCACCCGGTAAGGGGCTACCGCCATGAACACATAGTCTTTTTTTATGGGCGGATCGGGGGGCGGCGGATCCAGAGGGTAAGTGTCGGCAAAAAATGTGTGGATGGTCCGGGTCTGTTCTCCGGACACGCTGCGGATTGTGAAATCCATGGTTTTGTCCTTGAAAATATCAATATTCCCCTGCTTTTTCCCTACAATGATCATTTTTTCATCCTGTCCGCCGTATTCTGCCGTGGACAGGCCGAGATTTTCAAGAAAATCCTGGTAAATATCCTCCTCGATAAACTGGATATCCATGGTCAGGTCCGCGGTTTTAAGGCTTTTGCCTGCCCCCTGGGATTCCAGGTAATAGTCCCGGAATTCGGTTGTAAAATCACCTGTATCCACCTCGCAGGAGTAGGTTGAAACGGCCTGTCGGGTGCTCCTGAAGACGCCGTCGGCGGTTTTCAATCCGTTGTAGAGCCGGAGCAGTTCATTTGCTTCCATATCCTTTGTATAGAACGTGATATCCCCGTCCATTTCCACGGCCGACTGTTTTGCAACCCCGTTTAAATCCGTTGCAAAGGAGCTTGCCGATACAAGCAGCACAACGCTCAACGTGAGCGACAGGACAATGCTGCGGTAACGCCGCTTGTTTCTTCTGAAATTCTTTAATGCAAGGGTTCCCTCCAGACCGTATAGACGTTCTGCGAATTTCGACGTCTTTACGGCTCCCGGTTCGACCTTTACCTCATTAGTCTGGCAGATGCATTCCATCACGGGAGTGCGGGCGGCTTTCACGGCCGGGATATAGGCTGAAATCAGAATTGTAATCATGCTGATGACCGCCGCGGCGCAGATTGCAGGCACGGAAATACACAGGGTCAGGGGCACGGCATCATACATGACGGCTCCAAAATTTCCGGCTACCAGGGAAATCACAAACCGGATGCTGGGTATGCCGATCAGGATGCCTGCCGGAATACCGATTGCGCCGATCACCAGCCCCTCAAACAAGACGGAGCTGCGAAGCTGTTTTTCCGTAGCTCCTACCGACATGAGAATTCCAAACTGGTGTGTGCGCTCATTGAGTGAGATATTGAATGAATTATAAATGAGAAATACGGAGCCTGTCATAACAAGGGCGATCAAAATGCCTCCGGTCGAATAAAGCAGCGTATTAAACAGTGTGTCATCCGAGATTCCCATAAAACGGAGCATGTCGTCGTTCAGCACACAGGCGAGTCCTCCGGCGGCGTCTTCTGCATAAGAGCGGACACTGCGTGGCTTTTTCAGTGTGACAAAGGCGCTTAAGCGATTCTTGGGGGAAGCCGCATCCGATATTGTAATCATGGTATATCCGGGGGCGGAACGCTCCTCAAATGCGGGCCTCTGGAAGATTCCGACAACCTTATAGGTCTTGTCCGCCTCATGGGTCAGCGTTTCCTCACCGGGACGGTACGGATCGTGCTGGCTGAGTGGCAGAGAGTCCGTCTGCCGGGAGCCGACCGGCAGGGTGAGGGTATCGCCGATCGCAATCGCTACGCCCCCGTTTGCCGCAACGTGTGCCGGAACCAGGACCTCGCCGCTGTTTTCCGGCAGTCTCCCCGAGAGAAGATGGATCGGAAGCATATCAAAGGTCTCCCGGTTGAAACCTGCGATAAATAAATACGGTTTGTCGGGATTTTTGCAGCCGTCCAGTGCGGCGTAGCCGATATTTTCGAAGAATGAGATGTTTTCTGTCCTGCCGTCTGCGGCCTGTTCCCGGACAAATGAGGTATCGGCGTCGTAAAATTCGACGTGCCAGTCCCCGCTTTTTTCAATCGCCCCGTTGATCAGATAAGTCTGCAGCGACACGCAAAAGGTGGCAACCGCCGTAATCAGGGCGGCCGACAGGGCTACTCCGGCTATTGTTACGAGCGTTCTTGCGCGGTTCTTTTTAAGTCCCTGCAAGGCAGTTTTATTAAAGACATTCATGAATTTCCCACCTGCCTCTCATCACGGACCACCCTGCCGTCTGCGAGTGTGATAATGCGGTCTGCCTGCAGGGCGATATTCTCATCGTGGGTGACGATAATCAGGGTCTGATGGTACTTTTTGTGGCTCTCCTTCAGCAGGTGTATAATTTCCTTGCCATTGCGGCTGTCCAGGCTGCCCGTCGGTTCATCCGCCAGCATGACGGCCGGCGCGTTCATCAGGGCGCGGCCGATGGCGACACGTTGCTGCTGGCCGCCGGAAAGCTGGTTGGGCAGATGGGTTTTCCGCTCCTGAAGCCCTAAAAGATCAAGCAGGTCGTTTAACCGTTCCTCATTGACCTTTCTCCTGTCCATCAGAATAGGCAGGGTAATATTTTCCAACACATTCAGGGTTGGGATGAGATTGTGGAACTGGTAGATCAGTCCGACCTGCCTCCGGCGGAAAATGGCGAGTTTTTCATTGCTTTTCGCATAGACGTCCTGCCCGTCCAGAAACACCTTGCCGTCCGTAGGCACATCCACTCCGGCAATCGCGTGAAGAAGTGTGGATTTACCGGAACCGGAGGAACCGATGACGGCGGTGAATTCGCCCTTCCCAATCGTAAGGGTCACATGGTCAAGGGCGGTAACCTGATTTTCTCCTCTGCCGTAAACCTTGCATAAATTTTCAACTTTTAAAAATTCCATTCCGTGCCCCTCCTTTTCTTTCTCTTTATTATAGAACATCATCCTTACTTTTGCGTGACTTTCAGGTGAGAGATCTGTCACTTTACGCAGCGCGCTGCCCTTTGCCGGGCTGTGAACCGTAATAATCCCACATTTAAACCGAAAAAAACAGTGCGATTTTTCATCCCGAAACTGTATAATATGATATAATGTGCACGAAGTGGACATTATATC
>CATWBR010000092.1 GCA_958349075.1 uncultured Clostridium sp. | reverse complement strand
TTTTTATCCTTTAGCACTAGTAAACAACAGTATAATTGAATTTTAACAAATACTTTGCAAAAGTACAACATATCACACTGTATTGGTGAATATTTCCCATAGCAGGCGAGCCGCATTGAATCCGGGGTGTGATACGCCTCTGCAGGATGGCAAAAAGCCCCCGTCCATCGGCACAAATCATTCTCTGCCAATGGACGGGGGCTTTACTCTCATTCGGAAATTACGCGGGCTTACTTAGAAACTTTCCCAAATTTTATCCCAAATTTTTACTTCATAATAATCTCGGACAGCTTCTCAGCATAGTCCCTGATATCAATTCCCTTTGTAAAGGTCAGGCATGTTCCCGTTGGGAATCTTGTCTTGTCAATCCATGCGGCCGGCATTGCCTTGGCGCCGTACTTGGCACCCAGGATTGTTCCGGCTACAGCGCCGATGGTGTCTGCATCCCTGCCGAAGTTTCCGGCTACCACTACACCGGTCCTGAAGTCTTTGTTGACTACTTTCAGGCAGGCAAACGCGGAAGGGATAGCTTCTGCCGTCGTGGCCCATGTGCTGGTGCGCAGATCATCGTGAAGCTGCATCCACACGTCGAAAATATGTCCGTCCGCAGAATCCACCAATTCAAATGCATGGTTCATGGAATAGTGCAGCCAGGACTCTTTTGGAATCACTTTCATGGCAGCATCCAGAATCTCATCCATCGTACCGTCCACCATAGCTACGGAAACTGCGGCAGCCACTGCCTGCGCTCCCCATACTCCGTCACGGAAATGGCTCACTTCCGACTCAATCCTCGCCATCTCTGCCGCTTTCTCCGGGTCGCCGGCGCATACGATACCGATCGGCCCGATACGCATTGCAGAACCGTCGCTCATATGGAACGCATTATATTTACCGGACAGAGGAGGACGGAAACCTCTTCTCAAATTGTTGGCCGCCTCAATCTCACTGGCTCCGCCGCGCTTGAATTCATCCTGTATTGCCACATCCTCGAGCCAGGATTTAACCACTTCCTCCGATGTCAGCTCTCCGCCGCAGCGAATCAGGGTTTTTGCTGTCAGCAGTGCGAACTCCGTATCATCTGTACTCCATGATGCTTTGCTGTTAAAATCGGTCGTAATGGCATAATTTTCACGGTTTTCCTGCTTTCTTGAAGCATCTCCGAAAGAATCTCCGATTGCCAGTCCCGATAAGGAACCATAGGCCTTGTCGAATACCAGCTCCGGATTTTTCTTAAACTCTTCTCTTGTCAGCATTTGTCATCCTCCTGTTTTACCTCTGCCGCTTATTTTTTACAATAAATATTGTTGTTACCTGCTTTAAATGATGGGATTTCCCATCTATCACGGATTGCCCAGTTTTTCAACTAAAAGGCTTTCGAATTCATTTCCGCCTGCTTCTTCCCACTTTGTCTTCATCTCACTAAATGTGTCGATGGATTTTACGCCCCTGACAATGTCTGCCGAATACTCATTATAGTATCCGCTCATTGCATCCCACTGTGGCGTCATCTCTTCCGGAATCAGAATATTGACATCCTGTACAAGGTATTTCTCCAGATTGTCAAATGCACTCTGTCCTACTGTTGTAAGTACAGGCTGTGCAAGGGACGGATCCTGTGGGTCAAAGTTATTGGTTGTATCCCAGAAACGTGCCCACCATTCAGGCCATCTGTCGGTAAATACGATCTTGTTGTCTTCGACTGTGTAATGTTTGCCTTCAATGCCGACTTTGTCTAAAATCCGTCCTTCAGGGCTTGCCATAAATTCCAGAACCGCCCATGCCGCATCTTTATTCTCGGAATCAATATTCATTGCGAAACCGCGCTCTTCTTTTGTAACGTCTTCTGCCCTGTATCCCTGTGCCACGCCTTTTGCCGGAGGAAGAATAATCAGTTCAGATTCTTCACCGTTTACGGAGCGCATCTTATTGTCATAAATCTGAGTGGATGAAAGTGTTCCGGCAATAACTCCTGTTTTTCCTTCGTAGAATTTCTGCTCCATCGTATCCCATGTATCAGTCAGATACGCCGGGTCCAGGAGGCCGTCTTTATAAAGTTTTGCATAGAATTCCAGTTTGTTCTTTTCTGCCTGGCTTTCTTTGCTGAAGATCCACTTTCCATCTTCTTTTACAATGGTTCCGGTTACACCGAAAGCCTGATTGAAAATGCTGTCCAGACGGGCCGTGCTGCCGTCCGCTGTAAATGCATATTCTACAAGTCCTTTGTCTTTCATCTCTTTAAACAGGTTGTAGTAATTGTCTACGGTTGGGTCTGCGATTAATTTTTCATAGGAATCAAGCTGTTCTGCCCAGTCTTTTCTCATCGCCGGAATCTGAATTCTGGATGGAGCCAGCCAGATCAGGTACGGATAATTTGCCATACGTGTCTTGTTCACGTCTGTCATGATACTTTTAACAAATGTAGATTTTTCTACATAAGGATTCAGATCCTCAAACAGCCCCTGCTGTGCCAGCGCCAGATCTCCGCCCTGGAAGTAAATAAGGTCTGCTTCCACATCACCATTCATCATGGCAATCGGCACTGCCGTTGCATAACTTCCTGCCGGCGGCTCTAAAAACTGTAAATCCACATACTGGCCGTGAGCCGCCATCTTCTCGTTAATGGCGTCCCTTAAGAGCTGTACATCTTCCTCATCCGGAAAGACGTCCTTAATCATTACTTTTACTGCCACAGGTGAATCCGCAGTGCCGATGGCCGGCCATTCCGATGTTCCCTCTGCCTGCGCGGTCCCTCCGTTTTCTGCTGCACTTTCCGCCGGCTTTGTATCCGGGGTTTTCTCTTCCGCTTTGCCGCCACACCCTGCGAGGCTGGTTCCTGCAAGCGCTGCTGCCATAATCAGTGCCAATGCTTTTTTCATTTTTTCTCCTCCATTTATGATTAATTTTTTTGCATCCCTTTTTGCATGCCGCGGTCTGTCAGTATCGCACTTTACAGCCGGAGCCGTCCTTCGTCTTTACTCCTTAACGCCGCCCGACATGATTCCCTTTGTATAGTACTTGAGTACCAGCGGATAAATCAAAAGAATCGGCACAACGGCAATCACAATTGTCGCGTACTGAAGCGCCGTATAATCAATTTTTGCCAGGTCGTTGTAATTCAGCAGGTTCTGTGTGCCGATGATCGTGGTAACATCGCTGTCCACGATAAATTTACGCAGAATTACCTGCAGCGGCACTTTCTTAATAGAGGAAATGTAAATTCCCGAACGGAAATACTCATTCCATCTTGTCACGCCGTAGAACATGGTCAATGTTGCAATTCCCGGTTTTGCCAGAGGCAGAACTACGGAAAGCAGAATCCTCAGATGCCCTGCCCCGTCGATTTTCGCCGCCTCACAGAGGGACACCGGTACATCTTCAAAATACCGCATCATGATAACGAGGTAATATACGTTAACCGCCATACAGAGAATTACGGACCACTGGCTGCCCATCAGGCCTATCTTCTTCACCGTCATGTACTCGGGAACAATTCCCGGGTCAAAGAGCATCATGATGATAAAGAAAACCATCAGCACCCTTTTTCCCACCAAACCGGGGCGTGTCAGCACATAGGCCGCCAGGGCCGTCAGTACGATGTTTAGAAATGTTCCGACTACCGTAATGAAGATCGAGTTGAAAATCGACGGTACCAATGTCTTGTTGCTGAACAGCACCTGGTAGTTAATCAGTGAAAAACCTCTCGGTAATACTTCCAGGCTGCTCATTCCGGCCGACTGAAGCGGGTCGGAAAGCGAGCGTGCCAAAATATGTAAAAGAGGTACAATCATGGTCAGCGTAAGGAACAGCATGAGAATCGTAAGAAGAAGCTGCGAAATGCTGAATTTTTTCTTTTTCATTCTTACCACACTCCCTTCCCAGTCATCTTTTTAGAAAAAAGATGGGTAAAAAGAACCAGGAAAACTCCGACCACACCCTTGAGCAATGCTACCGCCGTCGCCAGGGAATACTGGCCGCTTTCAAGTCCGATACGGTAAATATAGGTATCGAGAATATCGATCACACTGTTGACGGACTGGTTTGTAAAGTTGAATACCTGGTCGAATCCGGCCGTCATGAAGAAGCCCAGATTCAGGATAAACATTGTCGTCATCGGCGTAATAAGTGCCGGCAGGATAATGTAACGGATGATGTCAGTCCTCTTCGCACCGTCCACGGTGGCCGCCTCATAAAGGTCGGGGCTGATAGCCAGGATTGCCGTGAAATACACGATGGAATCCCATCCAAGGCTTCGCCATCCCTCCGAGAAGAACAGAACCCACCGGATTGCTCCCTTGTTTGTCATAAAGTCCACCGGGTCGATTCCGAACCAGCCCATAATCTGGTTTACGGCGCCGCCGGAAACAGACAGCATGGAAATCCAGATACCTGCAATAACTACCCATGAAAGGAAATGCGGCATGTAGGAAATAACCTGGACATACTTCCGGAACTTTCCGCACCGTATCTCATTCAGGAGCAATGCGAAAATAACAAAAAGCGGGAACAGCAATATGAACTTCATAACGCAGATAATCATCGTGTTTCTCAACATCTCCATAAATGTGGATGATTTGAATATCATGTTAAAATATTTAAGCCCTGCAAATTCCCACGGTCCTTTGGCCTTGTAATTGCAGAAGGCCAGCCTCATGTTAATAATGGGCCATACCCTGAAGATCAGGAAGTAGATTATCGTGGGCGCCAGCATCAGGTAAAGTACCCTGTCTTTCCACATTCTCTGCAGCGTTTTGTTCTTATTTCCTGTTTTCTTTTCTACATTTGCCTGCATACAGGCTCCCCCTTTTCTACGCACTGTACATTTCTGTAATTTTAAGTAACCGGTTTCTCTCTAATTGGTATTATAGCACAGTTAATCTTTGATATCAATTGTATATTTTATTAAATTTACCACCCCTATTTTTTAGCACATTGCACTATTTATCGTTTTTATCCTGGAATCACCTGCTGTTTTTCACTTTTCCACCCCTCTATTTTAGATAAACCGTTTTCCTAATTTTCCCTATTATTTGGTTATTTATGTTAACTCACCCTTATTTTCTCACTGAAAAAGCGCATTTCTACCGGTTTCCGTTACGTAAAACACGCCGCGCAGAATTTTTGGTGACAGCAAAAAAATGCAGGGAGTAGGATTTCCTTCCGGAAATTTACTCCCTGCTAACTTTTACAATCTATTTTCCGGCACAGCCGCCAGACGTCCCGTCATTCCCTGATGCCTCTTTATTCGTATTCCTCATCGTAATCCCGCGCCTTTGTTGTTTTACGCAGCTTGAGTGTAGGCTCCACCACCATGTGGCTGAGGCCCACTTCCTCTCCCTCAATAATCCGTATCATTTGTTTTGCCAAATGCTGAGCCATCTCATAGTGCGGCTTGGAAACGGTAGACAGGGCCGGGCGGAACACCTCCGCCAGCTCAATATTATCAAAGCCCATGACCTCAATCTCCTCCGGTATCTTCTTCCCTGCATCGAGAAGGCCGGAGACAACGCCGATTGCGATCAAATCGCTGCCCGTCATAATTGCGTCAAACTCAACCTTTTTTTCTAAAAGTTCCTCCGCGGCCCTGCGCCCGAATTCAATGGAATATTCTCCTGAAAGCGTCAGTTTCCTGTCAAATTCAATTCCATGTTCCCTGAGCGCTTCCTTATATCCCTGCAGCCTCTGCCTGGAACCGGAAAGCTCCGTATTACCCTCCACGTAAACAATGCGTCTGTTGCCGCCGCGCAGAAGATAAGTAGCCGCTTTTCTGGAACCTTTCACGTTGTCGCCCGTGATGCTGGCGTCGCTGACACTGCTGTCGAAAGTACGTCCCAGGAGCACTAACGGCACCTGGTATTTCCTGTACTGCTCCAGAAACGCCTTATTGGAAATACCGGAACAGAGGATCACGCCGTCCACCCTCTTATCCACGAGCGACATCAGAAGCCCCGCCTCTTTCTCCGGATTATAGTCGGAGTTGCAGACAATGACGGAATAATCCTTTTTCTCCAGATAATCACTGATTCCCCTGATAATTTTCGGATAGAAAAAGTTGGATACGTCCGGCACTACGACTCCTATCATCCTGGAACGTGACACCGCAACTCCCCTGGCCAGGGCGTTCGGCCTGTAATTCAGTTCTTCTATGACTTTGCGCACCCTCTCTTTGGTGGCCTCACCGACACCGCACGGGCTGTTGTTAATTACCCTGGATACGGTCGCCTTGGATACGCCGCAGATCTCCGCAATCTGTGAAATGCTGTATTTTGTCTTTGTTTCCATATACATTCCCCCGCCTGATTTAAGACTTAAGCAACCGCAGGCCTCCGCCTTGCAGCTTTTCAGGGCTGTCCAGAGCATGTGAAACTTATCTTTTTACAAGAAACGCGTCACACTCTAAGGCAATTTCTCGTCTTCTACCTGTTTTTCCCAGGGAATGGAAGGCGCCGCCCCTTTTCCCATAACGGTAATAGCCGCGGCTCTGGTTGCTCTCAAAAGAGCTTCCGGCACCGTGCTTCCCTTTACGGTTGAGGCAATAAAGTACCCTGTAAATGTATCCCCCGCCGCCGTCGTATCAACCGCATTGACACGGAAAGCCGGCTGTTCATAACGGTTTTCACCGTCATAATAAATGCATCCCCTGCTGCCGAGCGTCAGAAGAACCACGGCCCGCGGATATTTTTCGCGCAGAAGGCGTGGAATCTCCTCCTCCTTTGCCTCCTGTCCGCAGATATCGGCTCCCTCCACCTCGTTCAGGATAAAGCAGTCCACAAGCTCTAGCGGAAGCTCCAGCAGCTCCCTGGTCGCAGGAGAAGGATTCAGGTAAATCTTCATTCCCTTTTCCGCCGCTTTTTTAATGAGTCCGGCAAGTCCGTTTATCTCATTCTGAAGCAGAAGGATATCCCCCTCCCCGAAATGAGACAGCGTTTCATCTACCTGTCCGGGCGTAATTTCCTGGTTTGCACCGCCGTACAGGATGATACAGTTCTGGCCGTTCTTATCCACCTGGATAATCGTATGGCCCGATACGCCGTCCGTCTTACGCACAAACTCCGTGTTAACTCCGGAATCAGCCAGAAGTTCCAGCAGCTTTCCTCCGTCGTTCCCGCCCACGGCTCCCGCATGCCAGACCTGCGCCCCTGCACGCGCCATGGCGATGGACTGGTTTAATCCCTTGCCGCCGCAGAAGACCTCCATCCCGAGGGAGCTCATCGTCTCACCGGGACGTATGAAATGATCCACGGTATAGACATTATCAATATTCAGGGAACCAAAATTCAATATTTTCATCCTTACACCTAAACCTTTCTCCTGGCCGCCGTACGCTAATCCGCGGTACCTCTATTCCGTCATTTACACCATTTCCCGCACATTTTCCTCACTGCGCCGGTCAGACTTACGCCTGTATATCCTCATAGGCAAAGTCCGCGTAAGATGTTCGTCCCGTCTTCAGGGAACCGCATCCAAACATTCCGTTTAAAAAACCGGCGTCCTCTGCCCCCAGAACCTTCACCCCATCAATTGAAAATGTGATGCGGCCCTTGACGCATTCCATCTCCATTCTGTATTCCCTGTCGTATTCCCACGGGAAATCACAACCGGCCAGCGTCTGGAAACCAAAGTCGTTCTTGAGTAATACGGCTTTTCCTGTTTCATCAAAACCAGCGGCGTAAAAGCGCTTGGCGCCCTGCGCTCTTGCGGTAATCAGATGGGATACACCGTGGCGCGGCGTCACTGCCGCAGAAACTTTGTAATCCGTACTGTAATAATTTCCGGTATAGGCGAATGACTCCTCGTTACGCATCAGATTCATCGTGCCGCCATACAGGTCCCAGGCCCCGTGATCCGTGGAGAACGGTGTGATGCAGCCAAATTCTTTTTTCTGTTTTTTCATATCAATCGTATACGCCGCCGGCCCGGTAATGGTAAAGTCATCCAGATAAATGAGACCGAGGCTCTTTTTCTTTGAAGGGGAATATCCCTCAATCACAATTCCGACCTCATCCACGACATCGCCGTCCACATCGGGAATTGTAAATTCAACGCTGATCCACTGTTCCTGAACGAGCTTGATATATCCCTGCAGCAGGTTTTCTTTTCCATAAACCGTATGTACATAGGGGGCGATTCCGAGTGTCTCCCATCCCTCCCACTGGTCCAGGTAAAGTTTCATCGTAACCTTCTGTCCCGGGTATGCGGTTGGAGAAAATACCGGGCTGTATCTCTCATCTGAAAAATCATTTCTTGTATAAAACGGTTTATAGTACACCTTGCACTGATCCCCGCGTACCATGCGGTCCACCAGAATTTTGAGGGAGCCTGTTCCGCTGTATGCCTGATCCCTTGAATGGGACAGGGCGCAGAAAAACGGATCCGAAAGGCGCATATTGTGGGTGCTGCCCGGCAATTCAAAGTCAAAATGTACTTCCCCGTTCTTAAAGCTTCCCGCAAGCTCTGCCGGAGCCTCCTCTCCTCCCAGACGGTAGCCGAGGATTGCCAGCTCCTTTGAGAAGGTCGGTATGTCGAGGATATTCAGATATCCTGAAATGCTTGAGCACACAATTCCGTCGTTTATCGGCTTCCTGTAACGGTCCGGAATGCCCTTAAGTCCGCAGGCCACGCCGAGAACCGTGCCCACGTTGCCTGCATTGCAGTCCGTATCCCAGCCTGCCATTGTCGCAATCTCAACGGTTCTGTCAAAATGTCCTTTGCCGTAGGCCATCGCCATAAAGCAGACCCCGGCATTGGGAATAATGTGGCATACCCCCTGGTATTTGTCATATCCCCAGTCACGCACCAGCATCTGGTAGCAATCGCGCCATGATTCCTCCTCCGGATGGGCGCGGTAGAAATCAAGTACCGCATCGGCCACCCGGTGATACAGGCTGTCCTTTGGAACTTCAGCAAGTCCCGTTTCCATTATATCAAAAATATCGTCCGTCTCAAATGCCCTGGCGATGGCTGCACAGAAAAATCTGGCTCCCAGTACGCCTTCCCCGCCGTGGGAAACGCTGGCCGCAGCCTCACCGTAATCCGCGGCCTTCTTCGGGCTGCAGGGGTTTACAAGTCCCCAGGTATCAATGAAAATCTGGCCTCCGATCTGTTCCGCCAAAATCAGCCCGTTCTGCCCGATGGAACCCGACTGGGGCGCTTCGATTCCGTTTTTCAGGTTCAGGTAAGCGGTATGCTCGGTACTTGTTCCGTAACCGCCCCACCAGAACATGCCCACGCCCTCTCTGGCATAATTTAGCCAGGCTCTGGCGACATCCTGCGGTACAAGCTCCCTCTCTTTCGCATCATCATAAAGAGCCCTGATAAAAAATACAGGTCCGTTGGCATCGTCGTCGGCTGCAAAATTTTTAAATTCCTTCACGTAATCTGTGATTTCTCCATAAGTTTTCCGTATTCTGTCATAACTCCAGATAGTCGGCTCCACCGGGGCTCCGAGACGAATTCCGATATTCATTCCCAGAAATCCCGAATACACTTTTTCCAGATAATCTTTCACCATTTTTTATGCCCTCCTGCGCATTTGCACACTGTAATATTTAGTCGAACTTTCATTAGAGAAACCGGTTACTCTAATTATACTGGATTCGTAAATGGATTGCAAGCAGAAATGTTTCATCCTTCCCTTGCTTTCCCTCACCATCCTTCCTATAATAAGAATAGCATCACAAAATAATGTTCTGAGAGGGAATAACACGCCAATGAAAAAAATCCTGATTGTAGATGATGACAAACGAGTCGTAAAAATGTTGGAAGAATATATGAGACTGTATAGTTTTCTGACCCTGTGCGCTGAAAACGGAAAGGACGCTCTTGCACTGTTTGACGAAACCGTGGATCTCATTATTCTGGATATCAACATGCGCGGAATGGACGGCGTCGAAGTGTGCCGCCGTATCCGGCAGCTCAGCAACGTTCCGATTATCATGCTGAGCGCAAATGCCGCTTCCTTCGACAAGGTACAGGCCCTTGGCGCCGGAGCCGATGATTATATTGTAAAACCGTTCGATCCCATGGAATTGCTGGCCCGGGTGCGCGCCCATATCGGGCGGGTGGAGCGTTTTAAGGCATCCCGCACCATGGAGGCGCCGATCGAATTTGACGATTATAAGATATACCGCAGCGCATACCGGGTGACAAAAGGTAATGAGGAGATCCGCATGTCCAACACGGAATTCCGCCTGCTTCTCTACCTGGTCGATCACGCATTCACCGCGGTCAGCAGAAAACAGATTCTGGCCGACGTATGGGAAAGCGATCTGTACGATGAAAACATCGTCAACACTTACATCAAGCGCCTGCGCCTGAAGCTGGGCGGCGGGGAAGGATTTATCAAATCAATCCGTAGCGTCGGATATATGTTCGAAGCCGAACTGCGGTAATGTCCGGCGGTCACGCCTCTCTCTCAGAGGCGTCGTCTTTTGTATCCGCCATTGCCGGAAGCGTAAACCAGAATGTGCTCCCCTTTCCCGGCTCCGATTCAAAACAGAGTTTTGAACCGTGCGCCTCTAAGATTCGTTTGGACACGTAGAGTCCCAATCCGTAACTCTCCTTCTGTGACGGATCCCCCTTATAAAACATATCGAAAATATACTCCCGTTCTTCCGCACTGATTCCCGTTCCCTGATCCGATATCTGGAACAGAAACTGTCCGTTTTCAAGCGCAATACGGATCGTGACCGTTGAATAGGGCGCGGAATATTTCACCGCGTTGCTCAGTATATTCTGCCATACACGGATAATCTTTACATCGCTGATAAACAGCTTGCCGCTGACCTTTTCCAGGCTCCCCTCAAAGAGCCGGTCGGAGTTTTCCACATAGGCCTGGGCCGTCTGATAGAGGGATTCACAAAATTCTTCCGCATAGACAATCTCTTTATTGATCTGTTCGCTGTTCTGCGCCTCATAGGTGCTGTCAAGCACGTCGTAGGAGATCCGTTCCAGCGTGTCGGCGCTCCTGTAAATTTCCTGGATAAACCGTTCCTTTGTCTCCTCATCCTCCACCAGGCCGGAGAGAATCCCCTTGGAATATCCCTTAATCAGGGTCAGGGACGTTCTGATATCATGGGACAGGGCTGACAGGAAACGGGCCGTCAGGTAGGATTTCATCTCCAGGGACGCCGTCAGTGTCCTGGACCTCTGAATCAGCGCGTGGGCCTCCTTTTCAAAAGCATTGGCCTTCACATTTTCTATCGTCTCACTGATTGAATTTCCCAGGAAGTCATTCCCGCTCTCCGCACTGTTTATATATTCCGTGATACTGTCGATCGGCGATGATATCTTATTGGAAAAATAGATGCTGGCAAAGATGGCACATCCCGATATAATCGTACCGAATATGATAACGGACTTTAAAAGCTGGAGGGATTTTGCCGCCAGTTCCCGCCTCGGCATCACCGTATACAGCACCCAGTCGTTTTGATCCATCTTTTTGTAGGAACACACGTAGTCATGGTCCACATGCTTATAGATTTCTCCCGGCTCCTCCCCGTTCATTTCGGAGAAAAACGGCAGTACCTCCGCAGCCGGGCGGCCAATCAGGGTCGGGTCCCGGTGGGACAGCACAAGCCCGTTCGAGTCAACAATGGAAAAATAACCGTTTTCCCCGATGGCATAGTTCTTAATGAAACCGACAAACTTCTCCGCCCGGATGGCAATGCCGAACAGTCCGAGCATCTGCCCATCCTCATCAAATACAGGATGTGTCGTATTAACTATGCTGGCCTGGTCGGTCAGGGCGATCAGAATATCGCTTGTGGCCGTCGTGCTGCGTTTTAAGCTTTCCTGGACATACTTTCTGCTCGACAGATCCACATACATTGCATTGGGCATCGTCGATGATGTGATGACGCCGTCCAGGGCCACACAGAAGAGATCTTTATAATAATAACTCTCCGCCTCCTGGTTCATGGCCTCCATCTCATCCGTGAGGTAACGGTTCAATCCCTTCGTTCCAAGCTTGCCTTTGAAAAAATCCCTGACCCGCTGATCTTTAGACAGCGCCAGCGTCTCCAGGCGTATCTTATCCACCTGAAGTTCTATTTTTTCCTGGGCCCTTAAAATCTGAACCTCGGTAAATGTATTGGAATCCTCACTCAGAATTGAAGCAGACATTGCATAGAGAGAAGTACACATGACAACGAGAGATAAAATGACAATGATACAGATATTCAGTGTAATCTTATTCTTCAGGTTCATTTTCATAACGGATCAATCCTTTTCTTTATTTTATGGT
>CATWBR010000091.1 GCA_958349075.1 uncultured Clostridium sp. | reverse complement strand
AAACAGGCACCCCCCAATTTCTAATAATAGACCAGACTAAAAACAAGGAAAAAAATATGAAACCAAAACATAGAAAAATCCATCTAATATTTAGATTTCTCCAAGGTTCAAAGGGATACTTTGCAGTGGCGGTAACCGCGTCGCTGATATCGACGGTATTAAATGCACTGACACCGCAGATTTTCCGTTTCAGCGTTGACGGGGTACTGAGTGGAAACGGTGGGAATTATCTGTCGGATAAACTCTGGGTATTAGCATTGATGATTGTGGCCGTTGCGGTAGCTTCGGGAATATTTACCTATATAAGCCGGTCCAATACGGCAAAAGCGGGTGAGAATTTTGCCCAAAATTTAAGAGACACATTGTTTATCCATGTCCAAAAACTCCCGATGAAGTGGCACGACAGGCATCAGACAGGGGATATTATCCAGCGGTGTACTTCCGATGTGGAGGTGATCCGCGGTTTTGTCGTGACACAGCTGCTGGAGGTGTTCCGTACGGCATTTCTTGTAATTACGTCTTTTGTCATGATGTTTTCCATGAATGCGAAGTTATCCTGCATCGTTTTGCTGTTCGTGCCGGTGGTAATCGTGTATTCGACCGTATTTTATAAGTTGATTGCAAAAAGGTTCACTACCGCGGATGAAGCGGAGGGAGAGCTTTCCACTGTGGTGCAGGAAAATGCAACAGGGGTTCGCGTTGTACGGGCATTCGGCCGGGAACAGTTTGAAATGGAGCGGTTTGATGAGAAGAACGGCGCCTTTGCAAAGCTGTGGATCCGCCTGGGAACTTTATCTGGCCTGTACTGGGGAATTGGCGATCTGATAACGGGGCTGCAAGTGGTTGCGGTTATTATTTTAGGAGCCATGGAAGCGGTACATGGTTCCATATCAGTGGGGGAATTCATCGCGTTTGCCACCTATAACTCAACGCTTGTATGGCCGATCCGCGGCCTCGGCCGTATCCTGTCGGATATGAGTAAAGCTGGCGTTTCTTTTGAACGGGTAGACTATATCATTCGTTCTGAGGAAGAGGAATATGGAAAAGAGGAGAAATACGGAAAAGAAATAGAATCCACCGGAAAATATGATATTTCCTTCCGGCATGTCTCCTTTGGATACGAGGAGGGGAAAGAAGTTCTTCAGGACATTACCTTTATGATCCCTGAGGGCCGGACATTTGGTATATTAGGAGGAACGGGGAGCGGCAAGTCTACGGTCATACAGCTTCTTTCAAGGCTGTATGAGCTGGAAAATAACAAGGGAAGTATTTGTATCGGCGGCAGAGAGATTAAAGATATCCCGATTGAGATACTCAGGAGGAATATCGGTATGGTATTGCAGGAGCCGTTTTTATACTCCAGGACGATTCGGGAAAATATAGCAGCTTCCGTACCGGATGCATCGATGAAGGAGATTCGGTACGCAGCGCAGATTGCGTGTATTGACGACGCTGTTATGAGCTTTCCGGACGGGTACGAGACACTTGTTGGAGAGCGGGGAGTCACTCTGTCGGGAGGGCAGAAGCAGCGTATTGCCATTGCAAGAATGCTGCTTCAGAAAGCGCCGATTATGGTATTCGACGATTCCTTATCAGCCGTCGATTCCCAGACGGATTATGATATCCGTCACGCGCTGAAAGAACATATGAGGGAGGCAACGGTAATCCTGATATCCCACCGGGTGACATCTCTTATGGGGGCAGATGAGATTATGGTGCTGAATCAGGGGAAAATAGAAGAGTGCGGAACGCATGGAGAACTGATACAGAACAATGGAATCTACAGAAGGATTTATGAGATTCAGATGAGCCGGGATGACAGAGAGAAAATGGAGGGGTGACAGATGGCAGCATATGAAGAACAGGAATATAACAGTCCCTTCAGTTTCGGTATATGGATGAAGCTGTCTCCGTTTTTCAAACCGTACAAAAAGTTTTTTGCAATTACACTGGGGCTCAATATACTGCTTGCAGGAGTGGATATCCTTGTGCCGCTGTTCCAGAGCTATGCAATTGATACTTTTATCATACCGGACCGTATGCAGGGGCTTGGGATATTTGCACTTATTTACATCCTGGTGATTGCGATCCAGACGGTTTGTGTATATCTGTCGGTCCGTGCGGCTACGACGATCGAGATGAATGTGGGAAAAGATTTAAAAAGAGCGCAGTTTCAGCATTTGCAGACCTTATCATTTTCATATTACAATACGACGCCGGTGGGCTATATCCATGCCCGTGTGATGAGCGACACTCTGAGGATTGCGGGAATGATCGCATGGGGGCTGGTGGATATGTTCTGGGCTCTGATTTATGTGGTCAGTGTGTTCGTGATTATGTTTATTCTGAATGCACGTCTGGCGCTGATTATTACCGTGATTGTTCCGTGTATCGCGTTGCTCACCATGTATTTCCAGAACAAGATTTTGAAATGGAACCGGAAGGTGAGGCGTATTAATTCCCAGATTACCAGCTCATACAATGAAGGCATCACCGGAGTAAAGACATCAAAAAGCATGGTGATAGAAAAAGACAATGAAAACCGTTTCTTTGAAAAGACATCGGATATGCATAATGCGGCAATCCGTTCGGCGAAGCTGAATGCAGTCTATATCCCGGCTATTTTGTTTTTCAGTTCCGTGGCGTCAGCGGTTGTATTGGCAAAGGGCGGCCATATGGTGCAGGGAAACCTTATAAAACTTGGAACCTTGTCCGTATTTATCTCCTATGCGGTCGTTATATTTGAACCAATCCAGCAGCTTGCCAGACTGCTGGCCGATTTGATTTCCTGTCAGGCGAATATTGAGCGGGTGATGGATCTTCTGGAACAGGAGCCGAATGTGGTGGATCGGCCCGATGTGCTTAAGAAGTATGGGGATGCCTTTTCACCCAATAAGGAAAATTGGGAACGGATTCGGGGAGACATTGTTTTTGAAGATGTTTCCTTTATGTATCCGGACGGTAAAGAATATGTATTGGAACATTTTAACCTTCATGTGCCTGCCGGTATGAATGTTGCCATTGTCGGTGAGACGGGCGCAGGTAAGTCTACGCTTGTGAACCTTGTGGGCCGGTTTTTTGAGCCGACAAAGGGAAGAATCCTGATCGATGGTGTGGATTACCGGGAACGGTCGCAGTTGTGGCTTCACAGCCAGATTGGCTATGTGCTGCAAAATCCCCATCTGTTTTCGGGAACCGTCCGGGAAAATATCAGATATGGGCGTCTGGATGCTTCGGATGAAGAGATTGAAGAGGCAGCTAAAAGCGTGTCCGCAGATATGGTGGTTTCAAAAATGGAAAAGGGATATGACAGCGATGTGGGCGAGAGCGGAGGCCTGTTGTCTACCGGTGAGAAGCAGTTGATTTCATTTGCAAGGGCAGTCCTGGCCAACCCCGCCATTTTTGTTCTGGATGAGGCGACTTCCTCAATCGACACACAGACGGAAAAGCTGATCCAGGATGCGACGAATCATCTGCTGAAGGGGCATACTTCGTTTGTGATTGCGCACCGCCTGTCCACAATCCGCCAGGCGGATCTGATCCTGGTTGTAAAGGATGGAAAGATTATAGAGCGGGGCAGCCATCCGGAACTGCTGGCCAGGAAGGGATATTACTATGAGCTGTATTCCAGACAGTTTGAGGAAGAGGCAGCTATGAAAATATATGCCGGAGAACAGGATGGGGAGAGCCTGGAAAATAAGCTTTGAGAGACGGAAGAACGGGCTGTTTTCCATTGGATGACGATATTAGAATATGTGCATAAAGCGCAACCGCTCACAACATCAATAAACGTTCCCAAAGTGAGTGTAAATGCAGGCGGCAGGCTGTAAGGTATAAATGAATTTATTTAGGGCAGACAGGGTCTGCCCTAAATTCAGTTACGGAAACTTATGATGCGCAGCCGATGTTAAAACGTTCACCAAGCCCTCACCTTTACCAATCATGCCTCAATTCCTGCAAGTTGTGCAGAAATTTTCACACACCCTAAAAAATATGGTAAAGTGACACCATCAAAAGCACCGTGGTTCCACTGGGTGCACACATAGATACAGGGAGGTAGAATATGTTAGCAATCAACATGGCAGATGTGGTAAAAGTATTAAATACCTGCAAACCATATCTTATCGGCTTTGCCGTCGTGCTGGTACTTGCAATTATTGCAATCGTGGCAGCGCACAAAATGCAGGCACACAAGAGAAAAATGGTGCGCGCCGAGGCGGGGATCGCAATCCTGCTGGCGCTCGTCGTAACCGTAAACTTAATTTGCTGGGGACCTATGTCCAGCATGATTTCACTCGCAACCGGAAACGGCACAATATCCACGGAAACGTCCGACGAGGCGACGGAGCTTTGCACGGAAATTGCCGAGGAAGGCATCGTACTGCTGAAGAATGAGGGAAACACGCTTCCCCTGGCAGGCGGTAATTTAAATGTGTTTGGCTGGGCATCCACCAACCCCTGCTACGGCGGTACAGGTTCCGGTTCCCTGTCCGATGCATATGAGACCGTGAGTCTTCTCCAGGGGCTGAAAAACGCGGGTTTTAATTTAAATACCGAACTTTCCGATTTCTATACATCATACCGCGCGGACCGTCCCGTTGTCGGAATGTGGGAGCAGGACTGGACACTTCCGGAGCCGACGGCCGATTCCTACAGCGCAGAACTGCTGGATCATGCCAGAACATTTTCGGATACGGCAATGGTTGTTATTACACGTGTCGGCGGCGAAGGCGCGGACCTGCCGCTGGATGTCAGCCAGGTGACATATACTGATAACTCCGACAGCTATAACGATTTTGAGCCGGGAGAACATTTCCTCCAGCTTGACAAGACTGAGAAGGACATGATTGACCTGGTCTGCTCCAACTTCGGCAACGTGGTCTTGGTTTACAACGGAGCAAATGCCATGGAACTCGGCTTTGTAAATGACTATGAGCAGATTAAAAGTGTTGTTTGGTGTCCGGGAACCGGTCAGTCCGGCTTTGACGGCCTGGGAGAGATTCTGAGCGGAAAAATCAATCCGTCCGGCAGAACCAGCGATACCTTTGTATTCGATTTAGAAGGAACACCTACGGCAAATAATTTTGGAAACTTCACCTATGACAACATGGATGAATTCAAGGTGACCCAGACCGGTTTTACCGGCAAAGAGGAAGTCACGACACCATCCTTTATCGATTACGTGGAAGGCATTTACGTAGGATACAGGTTCTATGAGACGGCTGCGGCCGAGGGGCTGATTGATTATGACAAAACCGTTCTTTACCCCTTTGGCTACGGACTTTCCTACACGACGTTTACGCAGGAAATGGGAACTATCTCGGAGCAGGACGGAACGCTCAGCTTTGATGTGACCGTGACCAATACCGGGGACACAGCCGGCAAGGATGTGGTGGAAGTATATTATAACCCGCCTTATAAGAACGGAGGAATCGAGAAAGCTTCGGCAAACCTGATTGCATTTGACAAGACGGATTTACTTGAGCCAGGCGCTTCCCAGACATTGACCGTTACCTTCACAGCGGAAGATATGGCGTCCTATGATTATCAGGACGTAAAGGGGTACGTGCTGGATGCGGGCGATTATATCATCAGCATTAACCGTGATTCCCACAATATCCTGGCAGAACAGACCTATACCGTGGATGAAACCATCCGTTATACAGGGGAAGAAGGACGCTCCACCGATGTACTTACGGCTTCCAATGTGTTTGACTACGCGGCGGGAGACCTGACCTACCTTTCCCGCAGGGACGGATTTGCAAACTATGATGCGGCTACAGCGGCGCCGGCAAGCCTGACTCTGAAGGAGGAAGCAAAAGCCCTGTTTATCAACAACAGCAACTATAATACAGAGAGCCTGAATCTGGCGGATGATGAAATGCCCGTAACAGGGGCAAAGAACAGTATCAAACTGGCCGATCTGCGAGGCGCATCCTATGACGACCCGCGGTGGGAAGACCTGCTCGACAACATGACGGTCGGCGACATGGATACAGTCATTGCCCTTGGCGGATACCAGACCTCTGCTGCCGGCAGCGCAGGAAAAGTGCAGACCATCGATTGTGACGGCCCGGCCTCTATCAACAATAACTTTACAGGAACCGGATCCATCGGCTTCCCGTCGGCTGTTATGATCGCATGCACCTGGAATGAGGACATTGCAGAGGCGTTTGGACAGAGTATCGGCAAGATGGCCGATGAAATGGGAGTTTCCGGCTGGTACGCGCCGGCTATGAATATTCATCGCTCCGCATTTGCAGGACGTAACTTTGAGTACTATTCTGAGGATGGCGTGCTGTCCGGCAGGATTGCGGCAAAAGCAGTCATTGGAGCAGAGCAGTACGGCGTATATGCCTATATTAAACATTTTGCATTAAATGACCAGGAGACTAACCGTACCAGCATGCTGTGCACCTGTACGAATGAGCAGGCAATCCGTGAGATTTACTTAAAACCGTTTGAGATTGCGGTAAAAGAGGGCGGAGCAAAGGCAGTCATGTCCTCCTTCAATTATATAGGCACGAGATGGGCAGGCGGTTCCTCTGAACTTTGCAATACGGTTCTCAGGGATGAATGGGGATTCAAAGGATTTGTGCTGACCGACTACTTTGGCGTCTATGGCTATATGAGCTCGGATCAGGCAATCAGGAACGGTACCGACGCTATGTTGGTGGCATACGACACAGAGACAAACCATGTAAAAGATACGAAGAGTGCAACCGGAGTGAAGGCAATGCGTCAGGCATGCAAAAATGTTATGTATACGGTAGCGAACAGCCGCGCCTATGAACCGGAGAATTTACAGACCGGATTGCTGCCATGGCAGATTATGGCGATTGTAATTGATGTGATCCTTGCGGCAGGCATTCTTGGCCTGGAACTTGTAACCGTGAAACGCTACAAAAAGAGAAGCGGTGAGGCATTAGTCCTGGAATCCGCACCGGCAGGCAGTTCAGGGGATCCTAAGCTTTAAAGAGGGAAAAGAAAGAGCGGGTGCATTTATGAAACATATGGATATTATAGAAAAAATGACGGTGGAGGAAAAAGCGGCATTCTTAAGCGGCAAGAATGAATGGCAGAGCCGGGATATCCCGCATCTCGGCATTCCATCCATCTTCTGTGCAGATGGGCCTCACGGTGTGAGAAAGCAGGCGGGTGCGGGAGATCATCTTGGGTTAAATCCCTCTCTGCCGGCAACCTGTTTCCCAACTGCGGCAACGGTCGCAAATAGCTGGGATGAGGAACTGGGCGAGGAGCTGGGACGGACATTGGGCGCGGAGGCGGCATCTCTTGGGGTGAATGTGCTTTTGGGTCCGGGTCTGAATATGAAGCGCAGCCCGCTCTGCGGGCGGAACTTCGAATATTTTTCCGAGGATCCATACCAGGCGGGAAAAATGGCCGCGGCCTATATCCGGGGCATTCAGAGCCAAGGAGTGGCGGCCTGCCCGAAGCACTTTGCGGTAAACAGCCAGGAACTCAGGCGAATGGCGATGAACGCCGTGATTGATGAGCGCACTCTGCGGGAAATCTATCTGACAGGATTTGAGATTGCGGTAAAAGAGGGTGGGGCCAGGGCCCTGATGACCAGTTATAATGAGATAAACGGCACGTATGCAAATGAGAATGAGCATTTGCTGAAAGATATTCTCCGGGGCGAATGGGGGTATGACGGTATGGTAGTGACGGACTGGGGCGGCTCCAACGACCATGTCCGCGCAGTGGCGTGCCGCTCTAACCTGGAGATGCCGACGCCGGGGCTGGACTCCGCAAGGCAGCTTCTAAAAGCGCTTAACGAGGGCAGACTGACCATGGAAGAACTGGATACCTGCGTCGATGATCTTCTGGACACGGTGCTGACGCTGACGAAATCCCGCCGGGACGGCGCGGAAGCAGAAGTGGCCGGGTTTGACGCAGCGGCTCATAATGCCGTGGCCTGGAAAGCTGCCGCGGAGAGCATTGTGCTTTTGAAAAATGCGCCGGATCCTGAAGCGCTGCTGCCTCTTAAAAAGTCATGCAGCGTGGCCCTGATTGGTGACTTTGCAATCCGTCCGCGGTATCAGGGAGCCGGTTCCTCACTGGTAAATCCAATCATGGAAATCGCAACCATGGAAACCATGATTTCCGGCTGCCCGCTTGTTAACGCCGGCTGCGCGGCGGGCTACCGGCGCACCGGTGAAGCAGATGAGGCGCTGAAGAAAGAAGCTCTTGATTTAGCGCAGAAAGTCGATGTGGTAATTTACTGTTTTGGACTCAATGAGATCAGCGAGTCGGAGGGAATGGACCGCAGCCATATGAGGATTCCGCAGAACCAGATTGAACTGCTGGAAGCACTTGTAAAGGTAAACAGCAATATCGTCGGTGTGTTAAGCGGCGGTTCTGCGGTTGAAATGTCGTGGCACCACTGCTGTAAGGCAATTGTCCACGGTTATCTGGGCGGCCAGGCGGGAGCGGGAGCCATGCTGGATGTGCTGACCGGTAAAGTCAATCCGTCGGGAAGACTTGCCGAGACATATCCGGTGCGGTATGAGGACACTCCGGCATTCCGCTGCTTCCCGAGTACGGAGCGGAATTCGGAATACCGGGAGAGTCTGTATATCGGTTACCGGTACTACGATACCGCCAGGATCCGCGTGCAGTATCCCTTTGGCTATGGACTGTCCTACACGTCCTTTGCCTACAGCGGGCTGACGGTGACTGAGGCGGGGGTGACATTCTGCCTTGAGAACACCGGGGAGTGCGATGGCGCGGAGGTTGCGCAGCTTTACGTCGGGTGCTGGGACGGAGACGTATTCCGCCCGGAAAAGGAGCTGAAAGGATTTAAAAAGGTGTTCCTGAAACGGGGAGAGAAAAAACAGGTTTCAATCCCCTTTGACGACAAAACATTCCGGTATTGGAACGTGGCGACAAACCGCTGGGAGACGGAGGCAGGGACCTATCAGATCCTGGTCGGCGCCTGTGTGCTCGATATCCGGCTGAGCGGCAGCATTGCACTTTCAGGAACAACGGACAGACTGCCTTATAAAGGATTGGAACTTCCGTCTTACCGTACCGGTTTTATTCAAAATGTGGATCGGGAGGAATACGAGAGGCTTCTGGGGCATCCGGTCCCCTCCGGCAAGTGGATGGGAGAACTGGGGCTCAACGATGCGGTCTGCCAGATGTATTATGCGAAGAGTGGACTCGCCCGGTTCATTTACAAGGTGCTGACCGATAAGAAGAATAAAAACGAGGCGGCCGGGACTCCGGACCTCAATCTGCTGTTCCAATACAATATTCCATTCCGGGCGATTGCCAAGATGACGGGAGGCATGGTCAGCATGGAGATGGCGGAGGGAGCCTTGACGGTGGTAAACGGACATTTCTTCAAAGGGATCGGAAGGATCGCAGCCGGATTCTTCCGCAATCTGAAGGCGAATAAGCGGTATGAGAAGAAATTGGCGGGAAAGTAAGGAGGCGGAAGACAGTTGAAAAAGATATATGAAAGTTGGTCGGACCGTTGGAAACAATTTGAAGAACAGCATCCCAGACTGTCAAAATGGGTTTATCAAATTTTTTACTTTTTTGTGTTCAGTATGGGAGTCACAATATTCCAGTATCTGGTGTTCACATTTATGCCGGGAATGCTGGGGATTGGCCTGGCGGGAACGGAATTTATGTGGCCGAAAAAGGAACTCAGTATCCTGGGGGTGGATTTTACCTGGAGTCTGCTGGGATATAACGTACTGCGGGATTCTGCCGGAGCAGTGGTCATTGGCGGAGGGCTGGGATATTTTATCAGCTATGAGGCGGGCTCGTTTCTCGCCCAGTGCATCAACTTTCCGCTGCAGAGAAATATCACCTTTAAGAGCCATGGAAACCCGGCATATCAGGCGATGTGGTATTTCATCGCATGGGTAGTGATTTCCCTGATCTGCAACGGATTTAACAATCTATGGATGCCGATTGCCTACAGTTACATGCCGCCTGCAGTTTATAATCTGCTTGTGACATTTATCACGGGCGGAGTTTCCATGGTGATATTCTTCTTTGTATTCAAGATTATTTTTCCGGAAGGCACTCCACAGGGATCAGAACCGACAGCGTAAACCAGTTGTCTTTGGATTGGAGGGTCATGGAGCCGTCGTACTTTTGTGCGGCGGCTTGAATGCTTTTAAGGCCGTAGCCGTGATACTGGGTGTTGCCCTTCGTCGTACGGGGAAGACGGCCGGCGCCAAGCTCCAGCGGTGTCTCCGTATAATTTTCAAACTGGATCATTAAAAACTGGTTCTTCCTGAACATGGACAGGGTGACCAGACGTTTTTCCGGATCTTCGAATTGGGAAACGCATTCGATGGCATTGTCCAGGGCGTTTCCGAAAATGGAGCAGATATCCTTTACATGCATAAAAGAAATGAGATTCCCGTCCGCCATACAGGTGAAGGTAATCTGTTTTTGGGAACAGTAGGTACTTTTCGTGGTAAGCACGACGTCCAGAACCCGGTTGCCGGTATTGGTCAGGGCTTCCTGCGTGAGAATGGCCTGTTCCATTTCTTCCAGATATTGATCGCGTTTTTCGGGATCTTCTTCCGCACGGATGGCAATCATATAGTGTTTTAAATCATGAAATTCCCGGCGCAGCAGCTCCACATTGTCGATGGACATGCGGTACTGGTCATACTGCCTCTGGAGCATCACATTCATAATCTGATTTTCGCCGCGCATCCGCAGTTCCTCCCGCTTTTCCATCTGGGCGGCCAGCATGACGAGGCCTCCAAAGTCGACAAGAGTCCGGACATACAGAATCGAACTGGTGGCGCTGGAAAACGGAGTATCCGGCATGATAAAACTTAAGTTACTGATCGTGAATGCCGCCAGTACAATCGTGGTGGCACCCACCAATTCCTTATTGCCCACATTCATATTTTCATCCTGCGGAATGTGCTCACGTTCCCAAAACCAGTATACGGTATAGACTACCAGATAGACCGCCGCCATAGTGGCAGCGGTTATAAAGAAATTGTACAGTTGGAAATGGACTACCAGCCAGACATTGAGCTGCCACTGTAAGGAAGCGGCAAATTCCGCCAGTACAAACGCGCGGATACAGCAAAATCCAGCATCCTGGGGCGTCACATCGCATAGGCGGAAGATAAACAGATACATGCAGGCAATGGCGCCCAGCATCCCGGGTATCCAGAGAAACAGCGGGGCAAGCCCGGCCAAGTGCTGATAGAGCAGAAACCATAAAAGCATTCCGGCAAACGCGCCGTAAAGCCTTATTCCGGAAACTTTTCTTCTCAGCATCATAATATAGGAGACGCATGCCGCCCACTCGGCAATCGCCGTACATATCCTGGGCGTGTCCATGAGGTTTGCAATATTCATCGCTGTATTCCCCCCACATAGTCGGTAAATGAGTCCAGAAAAATTTTCTTGCGCGCCCGGCTGACCGGCAGTTCCGTCCCGTTCGACAGGCGGACCACATTAGGCAGCAGTGCGGTGACGTGAAGAAGGTTCACCAGATAGGCATTGTGGCATTTGGCAAAACCAAGGGGCAGCAGCAGCTCCTCCATGCGTTTTAAGGGACCTGCGGTTCGGAAACCGCCCTTTTCCGACTGAACGAGAACATCGTGCTTCTGGCTCTCAATATAATAAATCTGCGCCGTATCCATCCGGAGCTGCCCGCCGTCCGTATCCAGGGTCAGGTAAAAGCGGTTTTGTTTTTTCTCAATCTGTCTTGCAGCCTTGTGAAGAATCTGCGAAAATGCAAGATAGGGTACCGGTTTGAGTACGTAACCTAAGGCATCCACCGTGTATCCCTGAACGGCAAACTGTACCGTGGAGGTGATGAAGATGAAAATCACATCCTCATCCAGCTTCCGGATTTTCTCGGCGGTGCTCATACCGTCTAAATGTTTCATTTGAATGTCCAGCAAAATGATGTCATATTCCGCCCGGTAATCAGAGATAATGTCTAAACCGTCCGTGAATATGGTAATCTGAAAATGGACGGAATTCTCCCCTTCGTAGCGTTTTAGATAGTCCTGTAAAAGTTCTGCGTCATGTCTGTCATCTTCGACGATTGCAATACGAATCATGGGTATCCGGTCCTTTCTGGGGGCGCATTTATACTTTTTTTTGATACGCTAATTATAAATGATCCGTAAAAAAAGAACAAGCCATTATCAGGGGGGTATCAGAGGGGGACATTGGCATGCTACTGTTCACACCTGGCCCAGTAACACCGGCATCAATATTGAAC
>CATWBR010000090.1 GCA_958349075.1 uncultured Clostridium sp. | reverse complement strand
CGTATAATATACTTTATCAATTTGACGGAATAGAAAGGCACAGTTAAAAAAGCATATTGCATATCCTAAGACAGGCCGGCGTACCCTCACGCCGGCCTGCTTTGTGCATATTCCTAATCTTTCTTTAACTTATGGCCCGGTGAACAGCCGGGTATTTTTATTTTCCCCGCTGACCGTAAATTGCATTTGTCCAGGCTGTCCTTCCGTATTTGTCGCTGACCTGGATCCGGATATAATCCTCATCCCCACGCAGCGCGTACTCTCCTCTTTGCAGCGTCTCCTCCCGTTTTTTGCATACCAGGGAACGCCCGTCGTTTATATGGTTGCCCGCAATAAAATCGATTCTGTACACTGGAGAGCACTCAATCCAGGCAGCCCCGTCCCTGATTCCCCAGTCATAGATCTCCGGGCCGGATGAAGAGTAGTAATTGCCTTTTATCATATTTTCCAGTATATCCTCATGGGTCAGTTTTTCTGCCCTCACCACGATATAGCCGCCGCAGGCATCGTCGAAGATACCTTCATTATGATTGTCATCGGTGGCGGCCGCGTTTATGCTCTTCCCGCCCCGCAGCATCCTGTCCCAGCTTATACAGTCATATCCCGTATTGCTCTCATTAACCGCATTGTAATTAAATATCTCAAGCGCCCAGAGCCCCTCCGTATGGATGAATTCCTCCGGCTCCACCCTCGACCATTCGGGATGGTTATAGACCGTAATGCAGCCTCTGCTCCTGAGGTAATCGCAAAGTCTCTGCGCCTCCCCGGCTCCGTCCCAGGTTCCATAGAACTTTTCCGGCTCCACAAATTCCTGTTCTTCGAACACTATTGCCCCTGCCTCTCTCTGCATCTCTTCCGTACCCAGGATTCCATGGATATGATGCACCTTCAGTCGCCGGACCGGACGATCCTTCTCACACAGGATAACGGATGCCTCCAGTCCCGGAAGAATAATAAAATCTTCACAGTCAAATTCGTCTCTGCGGTCCGTATACAAATCATGCTCAGAAAAACAGAGAAAGCTGTATCCGTGTTCCCTGTAAAGATTCACTGCCTCCTCCGGCGCCAGCCTGCCGTCGGAACTTGTGGTGTGACTGTGCAGGTTTCCCTTATACCAGTTGCCTGTTATGCTGAATCCTCTCTGATCTTTTATCATCTCTGCTCCTCTCTGTGGATTTAATGTGTTGAAACTTCATTCCACCGGGTGCACGCTCTAAAGCGATATGCAGTTTCTCTCCGCTACGGACAGATAAACCCTCTCCCCGCTGCCGAACAGCACCCGGCTTCTGAAAAGTACGTCCGCATTAATTTTCACCCCGTTTACATTGATTTGATACCGGAGCACATTGCCTCTCGGCATATTGTCCTCGATAATCCCCTCAAAATGGTATTCCTCGTCGTTATCAATCGGTGAGGACGAGATGGAAAATGTCTCCGGCCTTATGGCGGCTTCCCCTGTCCTCTTTTTCCCTGTCATCACATAGAACTGTTCCGGCGTCACCTGGTTGTAATTACCGATAAAACTGGCGGCAAAACTGCTGACAGGCCTGGTATAGACGGAAACCGGATCGCCCGACTGCTCAATCCGTCCGTCGTGGAAAAGATTAATCACGTCCGACATGACCATAGCCTCATCCTGATCATGGGTTACAAAAATTGCCGTGAGCCCCAGCTTCTTAGTAATCTGCTTAATGCTCACCTGAAGCGACTTACGCAGTTTTGCATCGATTGCGCTGAGCGGCTCGTCGAGAAGCAGCACCTTCGGCTCCATTACAATACTCCTGGCTAAAGCCACCCTCTGCTGCTGCCCTCCCGACAGGCTGGAAGGATACTGCTTTTCCTTCCCATTCAGCTCAACCATCCTGACGGCGGCGGCCACCTTATCCCGGATCACCCCCGGAGCCATCTTTTTAAGTTTCAGTCCGAATGCGATATTTTCCTCGGCCGTCATGTTGGGAAAAAGGCTGTACTGCTGAAATACCATTCCAATATTACGTTCCTTCGGCTCCCTATCCGTGATATCCTGCCCATCGAGGAAAATCCGGCCTCCGTTTACCTCCTCAAGTCCGGCAAGACAGCGCAGAAGGGTGCTCTTGCCGCAGCCGGACGGCCCCAGAAGGGTGACAAACTGCCCTTTTTCAATATTCAGGTCAATCCCTTTCAGGACCTGATTCTCTCCATAATATTTTTCTATATTTCTGAACTCTATATATGACATTTCTTATCCTCTCTTTTCTTTTTCTGTGAAAAGACCGTTATTGTCCGCTGTACTCTGTTTTTTAACCGGGCGCGGACGGCCAAAAAAGAATCCCTTCTCCCCTTTTCCTCCCAGAAATACAAGGCCGGATATCAGAAGTGTGACACAGAAAAGCACAATGATAATCGCGCAGGTCCTCTGGCTCGATTTTTTCATCACGTCGTACAGATACATCTGGGCCGTTGGAAAATAGTTGCCTGCCATCGTATTGATGACGACAAAATCGCCGAACACAATTGCCATTGCAAGCATTGCGGACACCATGACGCCTCCCATAATATTGGGGACAACAATGTGAAAAAAGGCATAAAACGGCCCCGCTCCCAGCATCTGCGCCGCCTCTATCAGACGTGAGGCATTCATCCCGTTCAGGTTATTGCGGATTCCCTGATACACATAAGGCAGCACCACAATACAGTAAGTGGATGTCAGCATAAAAAGGCGGTTGCTGAAGGGTTCCGGAGCGTCGGCATATAATGACAATACACTGATGGGGAGAATGACTCCCTGGATTGCATAAGGCATCGTGCACAATATTTTCATATATTTATCAAGCCGCGGGCAGTAAACCACCACGACATACATTGCCAGAAGAACGGCCAGCGTGCAGAGGATAATCGGCAGCACCGAAATCAGAATGGTTCTCCCAAGCGACATCCAGAAATTCCTGTCCGAAAAGATTTCCGCGTATGCCCTCAGGGTAAATCCCTCCGGCATGATCTCCATCCACTCACTGAACATGGAGTACATGAATGTAAAAAAGAGGGGAATCAGAAGATAAATTCCTATCGCAACCAGAACAGCGCCTGATCCTGTTTTATTCTTTTTCATCGGCTCTCCCCTCCCTTTTTGTGGGTAAGCGACTGCGTTATTAAAATAGACAGTGTCATCATCATCATTAATACAACGGCAAGAGCACTGCCAAACTGCGGCCTCTGCACCACGTCCCCGGTAAACTGTTCCGAAATACGGATTGGAAGAATGGAAAAATTATTCATGAGCAGGGCATAAGCCGTCGCATAGGCCGAGATGGCGTTGGCAAACAGGGTGGAAAAGGTCCCCAGGATACTCGGCATTAAAACCGGAATCCCAACCTTTTTCCAGAACACCGCACTGTTTCCTCCCATCAGGCTGACCGACTCCTTCCACTCCTTCCTAATTGAATCAAAGGAAGGGATCAGGAGCAGCGTTGCCAGTGGAATCTGAAAATACACATAGGTCAGCATCAGTCCCCAGACCGTATACAGGGGAAACTCGGCAGCCGCGCTGATCCCCAGGCTGCGGCCCAGAATCGTGATCACTCCGGCATTGCCGAGCAGGATGATAAAGGAGAAGGCCAGAGGAACGCCGGAAAAATTGGAAACCATATTGAGGACGCTCATAAAAATACGCTTTGAGCGGCCTCCCTTCTCGCATGCGGCCCGGCCTCCGACAAAGGCAACCAGCAGGCCAATCACGGCCGATATCACGGAAATTAGCAGGCTGTTTTTAATTGCCGTCAGATACAGCGGTTTGCTGAATATATTAATATAATTTTGTATTGTAAAGCCGGTTTCTCCGCTCTCAGGCATAAAACTTTTCACGATAATAGTGAATACCGGCAGGATTTCAAACATTCCTGCCAGTATCAAGAACGGGAGCAGAGCGGCGAAATATGTTCTTTTTTTCACGCTTTTATTCTCCCCGTATTATTTCGCAAAAGCCACTACTTCTTCCTGCCAAAGGGCTCCGATCTCTTTTGTCGTCTTATCCCATGCTGCCTGATCTTTTACCATGCGGCTGTTCTCATACTGCTCATCCGGCAGCATTTTTTCCTTCACTTCCTGCGGAAGCTCCACGTCCCTGACCGGTCTTGCATAACCCTTTGCCAGGTTAATCTGCCCTTCGTCACTCAGTATATATTCCCGGGCCATGGCTGCTGCGTGAGGTCTCTGGGAGTAGGCGTTTAAAATGGTGCAGTAACCGCTCTGGATGGACCCTTCCGACGGGATATTGATTTCAAAATCGGCATTCGGATTGTTCTCCACAAACTGGTCGCGGTAGCCGAGGGCGTTATAGTCCCAGAGGAAAGCGACTCCCACCTCGCCCTTTTCAATACGTGCCATGGAAAACTCACCCAGGTCAAGCCTGCCCTGCTCTGCAATCTGCTTAAAGAAATCAAGTCCCGGCTGGATATTGCTCTCGTCACCGCCCATTGCAATGGCTGCAGCCAGAACCGCAAATTGTGCCTGGTTCGCCGCCGATACGTCACCGACCGCTATCTTGTAGTCACCTTCCAGCAGATCCGCGAAGGACTTCGGCGCCTCTTTGACCAGTTTTTTATTAGTCATCATTGTCATCGTGCCGTAATAGCCGATAATCCAGTCTCCGTCATCGTCCTTGGCCCAATCCGGGATAGAGTCCCAATAGCTTGTCTTATATTTTAACGTGACGCCCTTTTCCTCGGCAATCGGCCCAAATGCCTGACCCACGTCCCCGATATCCTTTGTCGCCTTTTTCTTCTCCGCTTCGAATAAGGAAATCTCCTCCGCAGACGACATATCGGTGTCCGTATGCTCCAGACCGTACTCCGTCTTTATGCCTTCCCAGGTCTCAATCCAGTTTGCCCATGTGTCCGGCATTCCAACCGAATCAACCCTTCCCTCTTTCTTCGCCTCCGCCAGGATTTTGTCTACGCTCATACTGTTTAAGTCTACTGCCTCCGATGTGGTCTGGCTGGAACATCCCGCCAGGGTACCCGCCGCCACGGCTGCTGCCAGCAGTACAGATAAGCCTCTCTTTTTTATGTCATATCTTCTCTTTTTCATGTCATATCCTCTCTTTTTCTATTATTCTGAATAATGGTAACACGTTTTGCAGACCTGTCTCTGTGCCCGGAGCTTCCGCTATCCGCGTCCCGTCCGGTGCAGTATTAAGTATACGGCAGCAATGTAAAGTCTGTTATCAGGGTTTTGTAAAGAGTTGGGAAAAGTTGGGTGATAGAAAGGCGGGAAGACCGGCTGCTTTTATCAGTGGACTTGCACATAGAAAAAAGCTATGGCTTAATTTCACGCCACAGCTTCATTCTTATCATTTTCTTATTTCTAAACGCTGCGCAGCTTTATTAATAACGGCCGCAAACAAACATCTAGTTTGTTACAGTTCCACTTTACGGAAACTGCCGCCTGGCGCCAGCGCCATTGTATGTGTAAATCCGCATTCCACCGCCAGCCTGACCGCCTGTTCGAACCGGTATCCAATTGTACCGGCATTGTGGCTGTCGGAGTTAATTATAATTCGTCCGCCCATGTTTTTCAGTTCTTTTAAAAGAACCCGGTTCGGGTATGGCTGGGTCTTATAACCTCTCGACATAACACCTGTGTTAATTTCAAAGGGAAGCCCCTCCGCATTCAGTTTCCTCATTGCCGCCAGGGCCGGCTCCAGGTATTCATCCCTGGTTTCGTCAAAATCCCTGTAACCTTCATTGAATTTCGTCATCAAATCAAAGTGCCCCACCCAGTCACAGCGGGTCCTTTCGTAGACTGTTGACTCCAGCTCATAGTAATCGCGGGCCAGTGCATACCAGTCCCCGTTCCACAGGCGGTTTACCGCCGCCGTCAGTTTCTCCCTGCTGTCGTCCATCTCAATGTATTCCCCGTTTTTATAAACACAGTGGGTGGAACCGATGGCATACTCCGCTTCCTGGACCGGCCCCAGGCAGTCCAGCTCAATTCCAATGTAAATGTTCATTCTCCCTGCATATTCATCGCGCAGCCTGTAAAGCTCTTCCCTGTATTGTTTGAGCACCCGGTCCGGCATTCCAAAATCTTTCAGGCAGAAGGAAAAATCGGCATGGCCGGAGACTCCGAAATCGGTCATCCCCATTTTATAAGCCGCCTCCACCATCTCTCCGGGGGTACTCTTTCCATCGCAAAATGTTGTATGTGTATGAAAATCAGCTCTCAGCATAAATTGATCCTTTCCTGTACGTTATCCTGATGCATCTATACTCTAGCCGATTATTTCCCCGAATTCAAGCACTTTTCTAAAGTTTTACCCGGGCTTTACCTCCCCTTTGCCGGAAATCAGCCGCAGAAGGGAGCGGAGCGGCTCGGTCATATACTTTTCTTTATGCCGGATTAGGATAAGATCATTCTTAAGCTGCAGACCGTCCGTCCGGACCGTTATAAGGCTGCGCTCCGCCAGTTCCTTTTCGACCAGTATGTCAGGCAGCACCGTGAGGCCAAGCCCGGCCTTTGCCGCTTCAATAAGCGCGGTGGAATTGACGCTGGTCCATGCGGGATAAGCCGTGCAGCCCGCCAAATACAGGGTGCTGTCCAACGTGTCGCGGATGGCGCTGCCCTTCTCGCGAAGCAGCAGGCGCTCAGCGCAGAAGCGTTCCAGGGACAGGCTCTTCCCCCCTGCCGGATAGCCGGGCAGGTACCCCGGGCGGCACAGGATATACATATTATATGAATCAAATGCCTCACAGATAAAAGGTCCCTGGGGAGCCGCCCCCTCTATCAGCGCAAAATCGGCCTCCCCATTTCTCAGCACTTCGACCGCCGTTGCTGCCGGAACCACTTTTACGGTGACCGGAAGGCCGGGCCATAATGTGTCAAACTTTCTCAGGATGGCCGGCAGATAAAACGCCGCTATCGTAATACTGGAAACAATATGGACCGGAGCCTGCTTTTCCAGGCAGTTGAGCCTGGAATCCAATACGTCACATGACGCCAGAATCGGCGTCACCTCCTCCAGAAGCAGCCTGCCGCTCTCCGTTATGCTGATGCTCTTCGACAGCCGGTCAAACAGTGCCGTGCCCGCCCTCTCCTCCAGTTCCCTGATGGCGTGGGAAACTGCGGACTGCGTAATATAAAGGCGCTCCGCCGCCTTAGTAAAGCTGCCGGTCTCCGCCACCGCCTTAAATATCCTGAAATGCCTGAGTGTCATTCCCGATCCTCCCGGTAATTTATGTCTGAATGAAAGTTGCATGAATATAAGTTACATGAATAAAAGTAATCGATATGACAAAATTATATCATTTTACAGATGGATATGCAAACGGTATAATGGGGAACAGGAGGAAGAATCCAATGTCCCATAACAGCGTTTCCATAGAAAAAACATCCGTAGAAAAAACATTCATAGTAAAAGAATCCCCTAAGAAAAGTCCGGGCCTGTATTTATGGCTGTTTTCGATCAATCTTTTTATCAGCGCTTTCACATTCGGCGGCGGGTATGTCGTCGTTCCCATGATACGCAAATACTTTGTCGAACAGAAAAAACTGTTTACCGAGGAGGAACTGATGAACATGGCGGCCGTCGCCCAGTCCGTCCCCGGCGCAATTGCCATCAATCTGTCCGCTCTGGCCGGATACAGAAGTGCGGGCATGATCGGGGTATTTTTGTCCTGCCTTGCTGCCGTGCTCCCTCCCGTCGTAATCCTGTCCGCCGTCTCCGCATGGTACACGGTCTTTTCAACCAATGTGATGATTGCGGCCGTTCTGAAGGGTATGCAGGCCGGCGCGGCGGCTCTCATCGTGGATTTGGTGATCGACATGACGAATATGATCGTAAAGGAGCGCTCCATTTTCCTCACAATGATGGTTCCCGCTTCCTTTATAGCAGGTTTTATTTTCCATATTAATGTGGCCGTGATTCTGTCCGTATGCTGTTTTTTATGTATTCTTCGCCTCCTCATCGGGGAGCAGAGGGATATCAGGGGAAATGAATCAGTCAGAGAAACCAATCCGAATTCAGACAATTAACGGCCACAGGAGGTAAACAGACGTGAATCTTTTATGGAAACTTTTCACCGCATTTTTTCAGATAGGGCTTTTCAGCATTGGCGGAGGGTATGCCGTCATTCCCAATATCCAGGAACAGGTCGTAGGAAAATACGGCTGGATCTCCCAGAAAATATTTACCGATATTATTACAATCTCCCAGATGACCCCCGGACCACTGGCCGTTAATACTTCCACTTTTGTCGGAATCAGAATCGCCGGTATCCCCGGCGCGGCCCTGGCTACCCTCGGCTGTGTCATATCGGGCATCAGTCTGTCCGTGGGCCTGCACTGTCTGTTCAACCGGTATAAAAAATCACAGTATGTAACGGAAGTCCTCAAAGGCCTTAAGTCCGCATCACTGGGACTCGTCGTTTCGGCCGCAGCCTCCATCATGCTGCTCACCTTCACAGGCTCCTCCGTATTCACGTCACACCCCGATATCGACCTGGGCGCCGTCCTGGTTTTTCTGGGTTCCATGCTGATTCTGCGAAAGAAAAAGGTGGGACCTGTCTTTTTAATGTCTCTTACGGGTCTGGCGGGTCTATTTTTATACCGGTAATCGCCGGCTTAATCAGTTCAAAAACGGGCAATTTTGAGGTTGTATTTTCTTCCGATGTGAAATACAATAGAAAAGCATGTGTAAAGGAGAAAACAGCTTATGGATTTTATCGAAATTGTAAAAGCCGTCATTCTGGGAATTATTCAGGGAATTACGGAATGGCTGCCGATCAGCAGCACCGGACATCTGATTTTATTTGACAACATCTGGCCAATGGCTTCGAGTCCCGAGTTTTTTGAAGTGTTTAAGGTTGTGATTCAATTCGGTTCTATTCTGGCCGTACTTGTCTTGTTTTTTGATAAACTGAATCCCTTTTCACCGCAAAAAGGTTACAGGGATAAAAAAGAAACCTTTGATTTGTGGAAGAAAGTAATTGCCGGGTGCATTCCCATCGTGATTGTCGGCCTGCCCCTGGATATGATACTGGAAGATTATCTGTCGGGCGTCTATGTGATTGCCGCCACACTGATTCTCTACGGTATCGCTTTCATTGTAATAGAGAGCAGAAATGTTTCGCCTTCCATGGCTTCTCTCCAGGATCTGACCTACAAGACAGCATTTTTTATCGGCTGCTTCCAGGTTCTGGCCGCAGTACCGGGTACTTCGCGCAGCGGGGCGACAATCCTGGGCGCCGTCCTGCTTGGCTGCTCCCGCTATGTGGCAAGTGAATTTTCCTTCTTTCTGGCCGTTCCCGTTATGGCCGGAGCCAGCGGACTGAAACTGCTTAAATACTTCCTCAAAGTAGGAATGTTCTCAGGCGCAGAATGGATTCTTCTGATTATTGGAACCATGGTATCCTTCATCGTTTCCATTTTCGCCATCCGCCTTCTCCTGGGCTATATCCGCAACCATGACTTCAAGGTGTTCGGTGTATACAGGATTCTGCTGGGTATTGTCGTAATTGTATACTTTGCTTTCCTGACATAATGGGATACCGGGTTTCCACCGCCGTCAAGCTTAGGAAACCCGGTATCCCGGTTTTTTTGCTGTTCTGTTCTATTTTGTTTAAAGGCTCTGTAATAACTGCTCTGAAAACTCTTTGGCAGCTTCAAATCTCTGATAAAACTGTCCGTAAAAATCACGTTCAGGTTCATAGGGCAGCATGTAAAACTGCTTCAGGAGATACAAACTGATCTTCCTTATCGTTTCTGCATCCTGTTCTTTCTTCACCGCATTCCGGAGCTTCTTCAGAAAATAATGCCAGTCCGAAACAAACTGCTCATTCTGCCCGATGTCCGGCGTATCAATCCACTTGCGGACCTTTACCTTGGTTCTGTTCTCCTTCCGGCATTCGTTGGTCTGGAGAAAATACCGGAAACCGCCGTCCTCATAGAAACGCCCGAGCGGGAAAAGCCGGCAGATACCCGGCCTGTATGCATGAATGCTGCACCTGCCGTTTCCGTCCAGAAAGGCGCACCGCTCTTCCTCCCCTTTCATCTCCAGATTGGGAAGTATCAGCCCGTCTGCCAGATTCAGCTCCACTCCGGCTGCCAAAAACTCCTGAAAGCTCCTGCCCGAATGTACCGTCAGCCGGTAAATATCCAGCGGATCGAGAACAATCGAAGTCCCCATCCCCCTGCAGCAGGCCGAACAGCCTTTACAGTCCTGGCAGTCTGCTTTCACCATATCATTCAGTCCGTACAGCCTGCCGTCCGAAATCTCATCCATACTCACATTGCGTTCCATTATCTTATGTCAACCTTTCCACTCTCTCATCTCTTTCAGTCCCGGCACCAGAACCTTTGCGCTGGTTTCCAGGATAATCCGGCCCTTTTCTGCCGTAGCTCCTGCAGGGTCCCCTCCGATTCCAATGGGTTTTCCATCCTTGGTCTTCCAATCCTCGGAAACCCATCCAATGGAAACATTGCCATATGGTTTCAGGGCTTTATTGTGTTCGAATGCCGCAGGGATTCCCGCCTCGGAGAGTTCCAGCTTCACCAGGCTCTCGTCCACGGCCATTACCATCGATGTCTCCATCTCGCCGCCATGGAAATCCCATATATTTCCCTCGGAAATTGTCGCCGTCACATCCGGATGGCTGAACGCGCCCGAGGAGAGGATAAACGGGGAAATTCCAAATTCACTTCTCAGTTCCCTGCTGAGCACCTGGACAATCGGGGCATTTCCTCCGTGACAAATCAGAAACGCCAGCTTTTTAAAACCGTGATGCACCAGACTGACGCTGATGTCGTAAAGCATATGGTAATAAGTATCCGGCTTCACCGTGATGGAGCCGCAGAAATTTTTATGTTCTGTGCTGAGTCCGACGGGAATGACGGGGAAAACCAGCATGGGGAAGTCTTCCTCCCCTTCCTTTGCCAGCGCTTTCTTAATCTCCTCCGTCATCGCTTCCGCGATAATATCATCTGTGCCCAGCGGAGCCTGGTTTCCATGCTGCTCCAGTGCTCCCAGTGGAATCAGGACGATTGTCTCCTCCTTATCCACCCGTTCCATTTCCCATCTAGTCAAATCGCGATAATTGCGTATCATTTTCTTCACACCACCTTTGGAACAATTTTGGCAGCCAGCAGACGGCTGTAAAGCAGATGAGCCACCACGCTGTTGAGACCAATTTTCAGGATATTAAACGGTATTGTTGCCAATATGATAAATCCGTTGAGGTTCTGGATAGCCGGGTTCACAGCCGCGACCATCGTAATAACCTGGTCAAGAGGCAGGTTCATTGCCTGTGCATAAAGGGGAAGGGTAATAAACGCGTTGGTAAAGCAGGCAAACGCCGTTCTTATCGGAATGCTTACCGCCAATGCCTCAATTGCAGCCCTCTTGCCTGCTCCCCTCTTCTTGTACACAAACCAGAGCGGTCCCACAAACAGGATAATTCCCATCAGGTTCGCAAACTCACCCACATACATGGTGTTGGTTCCAACCGTGATTAATTTAATCAGAATCTTGATCACTTCCACGCACACGCCGGACATCGGACCCATAAGGAATACGGCCACGATAGACGGCACATCGCTGAAATCCACCTTATAAAACGGCGGCATAAGCGGTACGGAAAACTCAAGCGACATCAGCACACCTGCCAGCGCCGCCAGCATACCCGTATAAATCAGTTTCTGGACACTCCATTTTGAATTTGTTTTTGTTCTCATTCTTCATTTCTCCTTTCGGTTATGTCGGTCTTGCAAATTTCTTAAATTCTCCGAAAAAGAGCCAAAAAAATCCCAAATCACGGGGATCTGGGATTAAAATTGCATCGCATCAGATAACATCACATCCTGTTTTGAACATGCCAAAACAATGATGTATCTAATTGACTCTAATTTCTTCTCTCATCCAGACTATACTGTCGGTTTTGGATTTCCACCAAATCAACCGTTTAAAACGGGTCGCGGACTGTGACCGCCGGTAGGGAATTACACCCTGCCCCGAAGAACTTATTCAACTTGTGATTTAAAAATAGCACAGATTACTATTATTGGAAGTTATCTCTCTTCTTTCCCGCTGCTGTTCACGGGATATCCGTTTCCCTGAAGGTCCGTGGTCAGTTCATTTAAATGGCCGCACTCATCGGTTCTCATTTCCCGGTCGGTGGTTCCGGCTTCATATGCTCCTTTTGGGATGGTATTGATTGTTTCTTTGTCTCTTGGTTTCTGCATATATTACCTCCATTTTTCCATTTTTATATTAAATTTAGTATAACCAGGCGCACCACAGATTATAATGGAGGCTTATTCCATATGTTTTTTGCTGCTGCCGGTAT
>CATWBR010000089.1 GCA_958349075.1 uncultured Clostridium sp. | reverse complement strand
TTTTCCACAGTCATAATCCGCTTGCTGTTTACGATTGTCATGTGCAGCGTCTGCTCCAGGTAATGGTAAATGGAATTTTCCGCGATTTCTTTAGTGAGGCCGGGGACTGCTTCTTTTAAAAAGTAATTATGGTTCAGGATCACCGGCAGATCATCTAAATAATGCAGACGCTGGATATAATAAATATCGGTTCCAACGGGAAAACCAGTATATCCGGCCTGCTTCCCGTTAATCGCAAACTCTGTAAATAAAAGAACCCTGGTGACGGGACGGTGGTTGTTCCGCGCCGCAGATTCCCGGAAGCTTTCAATTTCTCCGATGGTAAATGCAGTTTGTGCGACAGGCTGGTAGATATTGCGGACTCCTTTTCCCTGCATAGTCTGTACATAGCCGTCATTCACCAGACGGCTGACTGCCCGGCGCAGGGTATTGCGGGAGCAGTTATAGGTTTGGATTAGCGTGTTTTCTGAAGGCAAAAGTTCCTGATAAGCGAAAACATCGGTTTCTATTTTCTGTTTCAGGTCTTTATAAATTGTTTCGTATATTGCTTTTGGCATTTTTCTTCACCTCGAATCTTAGGATTTAATTGAGGAAGGAGGACGCGGCCGGGACGGCCAATGTCCGGGGGGTGGAGTTGGTTGGATGAGTCTTCAGTCCCGGGACCGGGCGATAACCTTCGCGGAGTCTTCAGTCCCGTCGATCCGTTTCCCGGGGAAGGAGGCAGAATCAATTGCGCAGGGGACATGGGAGTCCGCCGGTGCTTAGCGAGGTCTTATCGAGCTTAGCATCCGCTGTGCACTCCACTAAGTGCAAACGGTCCCCGGAGTAATTCATTCTGCCGGATTCCCCCTCACGACAACCTGAAACCGGGACTGAAGACTCATACACACATCTCACCACCCCGGCCCCTGGCCTGCCGGCGGCGTCCTCATCTGCTCACCTAAATCCCCATTTATTCCTAACCTGCCACAGAAGGAGGCCACTTGCAGGAAAAGTGATTGCCAAATGCCGGAGACAGCATATATAATAGATAGGACAGGACACGGCTGAAACGGCCGGGGAGCCTGCAGGGAAATAAAGGATGGTACAGATTATGGACAGAGGTTTTACACTTTCTCAAAATATTGCGGATAAGATAAAAGCAAAGATTATGACTGGCGAATTTGCATTGGGTTCCAAACTCCCCAACGAGAACGAGTTAATGGATGCTTTAAATGTGAGCCGCACTACGATCAGGGAAGCGGTGAAGATATTGATATCCAAGAATATTCTTTATATCGAGCGTGGAAAGGGAACCTATGTGGCGGCGATTCCCGGGCTGGCGGACGATCCCTATGGGTTTGAATTCATACCGGAGGAAAAGCTGATCCCGGATCTTTGTGAAATGAGAAGTGTGATCGAGCCGGAAGTGTATTATCTGGCCGCCGAACGGGCCACAAAAAGACAGCTTGGCGAGATGGAAGTCATCCTCAGAAAGATGAACGACGTAATTTATGAGCTTAAAATGGATGAGAGCAATCCCCGCATGATTGACCGTCTGGCGGACAGTGAGATAGAATTCCACTCGCTTGTATACCGTATGACGGGAAATATTGTGATCGAGAGGATGCTGCCTACGATTAAAAAGGCCATTGCCCTGAATTATACAACAAACATTTACCGCCGTTCCTTCGAACTAACAGCCACGCAGAATCTTCATATTGATTTATTTCATGCTCTTCAGGCCGGTGATGCGGTTAAGGCCAGGGAGATAGGCAGGGAGCATATGAAAACAATGAGAGAAAAGACAGGACAGCGGTGCTGAGAAAAGGAAAAAAAGGGCAAATTTTGATATTGACAGAGGTATGACGTCATGTTACACTGGAATTAACAAAAGATCGTGATTCCAGTGTAATTTTTTTTATACCATGACATCATACGTCATATCACTTAAAAGAGGCGGCATTCTCCATTGAAGGGGATCTATGATATGGGGCCGAGAAGATGCCTGTTTCAAATAAAAAGAGGAGGAAGAAAGATGAAAAAATTTGTAGCATTAGCGGTTGCCGGGGCGCTGGCTGTTACTTCACTGGCTGGCTGTGGAAAAGGGAATAAGGCGGAGAGTGAACCGGCTGCGGAAACGAAGACGGAGAACCAGGCGGAAAGCGGTGGGAGTGAAAAGGAAAACAGTGATGTAAAGCTTTTAAAAACCAGTATGCCGACATCCTGGGATGAGACACACGGCTACACACAGGCGTTGATTGCCATGAACGCATATCTGGATGAGGCTTCCGGAGGAAAACTGAAACTTGATGTTTATGCGGGCGGACAGCTTGGGGATGAGGTCTCCGTATTTGAGAGTATGCAGATGGGGACGATTGACTGTGCGGTATTCAATGCGGCCTCCTTATCCAATTTCACACATGTTTTGGAGGCATTTGACCTGCCTTATATGTGGGTGGATGAAACCGGAGTAGTAAATACGGAGCTGCAAAACACTGTGGTCAGCTCGGATTTCGCGAAAGGTTATCTGGATAAGGTGTATGCGGAGACTTCCGTTAAACCGGTTGGCTTCCTGTATAACGCGTCCCGCGATTTCTTCCTGAAAAAAGAGCTGAAGAGCCTGGCCGATGCTCCGAGCATCAAGCTGCGGTCAATGACGGCGCAGATGCATCTCGATATGTATACCGCCATGGGGTTTGTGGCAACGCCGCTTGGTTACAGCGAGGTCTACAATGCCATGCAGACGGGAGTGGTGGACGGATTTGAAGATACGGCATGCTCTACGATTACTTCAGGTACATATGAGACGGCAAAATATGTGGTAAAGTCAGGCCATGCGACAGCCTCCCCACTGTTTGTGTGCAGCGGAATGACCTGGGACGGCCTGTCGGAGGAGGAGAAAGGCTGGATAACGGAGGCAGTCGAGAAAGGACGCCAGGCCTGCTATGATACCTTCGAAACAGCACAGAAAAATGCCTACGCCACATTTGAGGAAAAGGGTCTTAAGGTCTCCGTCATTGATCACAAGGCGGCCGTGGCGGCATGCCGGCCGGTAATTGACAAGTACTGTGAAAATGAGGACAGTAAAGCAATCTATGAATATGTCCTGAAAGTGCGCGAAGACCTTGGAATCCCGCAGAATTAAGGAGGAGAAGGCCGATAGGACAGGGCGGCGCTTCTCCCGCCTGTCCGCGAAGCGCGTTGTTTTCAAAACCGCGTTCTTTAACGGGGCTGTGAACAGTAACTGAAAAGGAGATAGTATGGCAAAAAAAGTAATTTATATGCTGGACCGTTTTAATGACCGTCTGATTTGGGCAGTCAAATATTTTCTTTGTGCAGTCCTGACACTCCAGGTCTGCCTGATCTTTGTCTCCGTAGTGATGCGGTATTTCCTGAACCATCCTCTGGCATGGAGTGATGAGATGGCCACTTTTCTGCTTGTGTATGTAACGTTTCTGGGAACCTATGTGGCATCCAACACGGGGCATCTGGCGAAAGTCGAACTATTTGTTTCCCTGTTTAAGGGGCCTTTTCAGACAGCCGCCCGGATTCTTGCCCGGATTTTCTCTGCAGGTTTAGTCGGTTGGATTGGATTTTACGGGACAAAAATGTATTTTTCAAATATTATTCAAAACCAGGTCAGTTCCGCCATGCAGATTCCGATGCGCCTTATCTGGTGGATACTCCCGGTGACAATGTGGCTGCTGCTTTTTTCGGAAGTGCTGGGATTTTTGCATATTTTTATTCCCAGAAGTGACGGAAATGAATACGTACGTTTAGATTAGCATCTTCTCCTGTGCCTGCGCGGCTGTGTCTGGCCGGACAGGGACGGGGGAGGCTGAAGAGGAGTGACGGTATGATAATGATAATTATGTTTGTAGTCACCCTGCTGCTGGGAGTTCCGATTGCATATGTGCTGGGACTGGTCGGCGCGGCCGGGCTGATTACCATGGGACCGAACTATTTTCCTGCGGTAGCGCAGAAATTGTTTTCTTCGGCTAATTCCTATAATCTGATGGCAATTCCGATGTTTATCCTGGCCGGTGAGCTGATGGGGCTTTCGGGGGATGTGACGAGGCTGATGGATTTCTGCCGGGCGCTGGTCGGCAGGGTGAAGGGCGGTATTGCCTATGTCTGTACGATTGTAGGACTTCTTTTGGGCGGGATTCTGGGTATGGCCAATGCGGAAGCGGCTCTGCTTTCCTCGACCATCTATCCGGAAATGCGCAAAGACGGATACGAGGAGGATTTTGCAGCCTGTTTTATTGCCTCCGTATCGGTGGTGGGCCCCTTAATTCCTCCGGGTCTGCTGTATGTAATTTACGGTGTATCCAGCGGCACTCCGATCGCTTATCTGTTTGAGGCCGGTGTGGTGCCCGGCATTATGGTGGGGCTGGCCCTGGCTCTGGTAATCTTTATTCTGTCCCGGAACCCGAACCGCAAATGGGTAATCCATGACTGGCAGGGATGGAGACATGTGTGGAATAAGCTGAAGTCGGCCGCGTTTTCCATTATTGCCCCATTTTTAACTTTTGTCAGTATTGCGGCCGGAGTTGCGACGGCAACCGAATCGGCATCGCTGATTATCATGGTGGTGACGCTGGTAGGAATCTTTGTCTATAAAAAAATCAAGTTAAAAGCCCTAATCCCGATGATTATCAGGTCGGCTGTGATGAGCGGCGCTATTTTGATAATTGCGGCAATGGCGGGCGTAATGGGATGGGCTCTGGCAATAGAGCAGATTCCTACGATTATATGTAACTTTATGCTTTCCCTGACGGACAACGGAATGATTGCTCTGCTTATTATCCAGGTATTCCTGCTGCTGGTCGGAATGTTTATGGATGCATCCCCGGCGGTTCTGATTCTGGTACCCGTCTTCCTGCCGATTATGCAGGCATACGGATATGATTTTGTCCACTTTGGTCTGCTGATGTGTTTCAACCTGACGATTGGCGTCCTGACACCGCCGGTCGGAACCTGTTTATACACCACGGCAATGGCTACCAAGGTACCGGTGGACCGGATGGTAAAAGGAATCTGGCCGTGGATCGGTGTTCTGGTAGTGTGTCTTTTAATATGTACCTACTGTCCGGATCTGGTACTTACAATCCCCCGCCTGTTGGGCTATACAGGTTAACATAAAATAGAACGGAGGTTTGAGATGATTAAAAACAATGCAAAAATCAATGACACGTTGTCAAAGGAGATCAGGAAGGCGAACGAGACCAGAGGTATGTGGTATTACCAGATGGTAAAGGCGGCCGGCCGGTATGGACTGGACGAAGAGGCCTATGCCCGCGGTGCAATCCGCAAATTGGGTAATCTCTACCGCAAAAATTACCCTGATACGGACAGCCTTTCCCAGTTCATGGGTGCGTTCATGAACGATCAGACGATAAAACAGTTCCATGCGGAGCTGGTTTCCCTGACGGATGAGGAGGCTGTTGTGCATTTCCATTATTGTCCGATGTGCGGAGCCTGGACAAAGCTTACCGCGGATGAAAAGGAAATCGCTTTAATCTGTGACTGTGCGATGGACGTGGACCGGGGCGTATTTGACTTATACGACCACATCGGCTTTAAACTGGAGCGTGCGATTGGAACGGGAGACAACGTCTGTGAACTGCATTTTGTAAAAAAGTAAGGGGGAAGTAAGATGATTGAGAATGTGCCGAAAAAATATGTGGGTGATTACAATGTGGATGCGGTGCGTGACGCCTATGAAAACCGCGGAAGATGGTATTATTTTCTGGTAAAGGAGGGGCTGGAACAGGGACTTCCCCTGGAATTTGCACGGGATGCCATGCATGAAGCCGGGGTATTTCTGGGCAGGAACAGGTTTGCCGGAATTGATAATCTAAAGGATTTTGCAAACGAGTTTATGACCTATGGAGTGGAGAAGGTTAACGAGGGTGAGATCGTAAAGCTGACGGAAGAGGAATTTGAGGTGGAACTGGGTTACTGTCCGCTGGTTAATGCCTGGCAGAGCCTGGAACAGGATGAAAAATTCCTGGCCGACATCTGTGATATCTGTATGGAGATGGACCGCGGCACGGCCGAGAGCCTGGGGATGTCGATGGATTTAAAGGCAACGATAGCATCGGGCTGCGGAAAGTGTACAATGTGTTTTAAAAAGGAGAAGGTCCGCTGAGAACAGGAAAAATAGTAAAAGCAGGAACCGATAAATCCATGGAGGAGCGGCAAAAATGAAAAAAATGTTGCTGGAACTGATTCAAAAGGATATGAAACCGGCTCTCGGGGTGACGGAACCAGCCGCCATTGCCCTGGCCTGTGCGTCTGCAAGGGCGATGACGGAAGAACCGGTGGAAAGTCTGCTGGTTATGGAAAACTCCGGTATTTATAAAAATGCGTTTACATGCGGGATTCCGGGCACGGATAAAATCGGAAACTTATATGCCGCCGCTTTGGGATGCGTGGCCGGTGACAAGGAAAAAGGCCTTTTAGTTCTGGAGGGGATATCCGGCGCCAAGGTGGAAGAGGCCCGGCGTTTTATAAATGAAGGGCGCGTGAAGGTGGAGGTTTCTTCAATCAGCTCCGAGCTGTATATTCATGCCTGTATAAAGACAGAGCATGACTGCTGTGAGGCGGAGATCCGGGGCAGTCACACCAATATCTGCCGGCTGGTGAAAAATGGGCAGATAGTCCTTAATAAAAAAGAGAAGACAGACGAGGCGGAGCCATGCGGCCCGGGTCCGGGCTGTAATCTGGATAGCGGCCGTGCCCCGATTGCAGGCCGTAATCCCATCACCGGCTGCACAATGAGGGATTTTTTCCTGTTTGCCAGGGAAGTTCCGGCGGAGGAGCTCTATTTTATCAGGGAGGCATACAGGGTAAACACGGAACTTGCAAAAGAGGCGCTATGTTCCCGGGCATGTACCCTGACAAAGAGCCTGTTTGCATTTAACGGGGGAAAAGAGGTGTCGGATAACTTAAGGGCAACTGCCCGCTTCTTTGCGGGCGCGGCTTCGGAGGCGCGGGTCCTGGGCCTTAATAAGCCGGCGATGAGTATTACGGGCAGCGGAAACCACGGGATTATTTGCACCATGCCCCTATATGCAATGTACAGAGTGGAAGGACAGCCGGAAGAACTTCTGCTCCGGGCCACCGCATTGAGCTATCTTGTCACAATGTATATGAAGGAGTATTCCGGAAAATTGTCTGCATTCTGCGGGTGCGGCATTGCGGCCGGAACGGGGACGGCCTGCGCTATGACATTCATGCGGGGAGGCAGCTTTGAACAGATCGTGGATACCCTAAACAATATGGCGGCATCCATTGTCGGTATGATCTGCACCGGGGGAAACCATGCCTGTTGTATGAAGGTACTGGCGGCGGTGGATACGGCCGTGACTTCCATGGAGCTGGCGTTAAGCGGAGGCTCTGTTTCGCCGGAACACGGCGTGGCGGATGTGACTCCTGAGGGAACGATGCGGAATATAGGCCTTATAGCATCCCCGGGTATGACCGGGACGGAGCAGGTGATTCTTGAGATTATGCAGAAAAAGAATGGGGGTGCTGCAAAAGATGAAAAAGTTGATTAACAATCCTAACAGGGTAGTTACGGAAATGCTGCAGGGGCTTGCGGCCGCGGAGCCTGGTCTCGTCTATGCGGGGGAAGGCATTGAAGTGATAAGCCGGAGAGAAAAAACGCCCGGCAAGGTCGGACTGGTCAGCGGAGGCGGCAGCGGCCATGAACCGGCTCATGCCGGATATGTGGGCAAAGGAATGCTGGATGCGGCAGTGGCAGGCAATGTGTTTGCATCACCCAGCCCGGATCGGATACTTTCTGGAATCCGGGCGGCGGACGCGGGAGCCGGAGTCCTTTTGATTATCAAAAATTATTCGGGTGATATCATGAATTTCGAGCTGGCGGCAGAGCTTGCACAGATGGAAGGAATCCGGGTGGAAAGCGTGGTGGTAAAGGACGACGTCGCAGTTCCGGACAGCACTTATTCCGCAGGCCGAAGAGGAATTGCCGGTACCGTGCTGGTACATAAGATTGCCGGAGCGGCCGCAGAGTCGGGAAAAACGCTTAACGAGGTGAAGCGCATTGCCGAAAAGGTAATCGGCGGACTACGGTCAATGGGAATGGCCATATCTCCGTGCATTCTGCCGGGAGTTGGGAAACCGGGTTTTGTCCTGGGCGAGACAGAGGTGGAAATCGGCATGGGAATACACGGTGAACCGGGGATTTGCCGGGAGGAGCTTACATCGGCCGCGGAAACAGCGAAAAAGCTGCTGGACCGTATTCTGGAGGATTATAGTTTTGCCGGAAGTGAAACCGCCATGCTGGTGAACGGCCTGGGAGGAACGCCCCTGATGGAACTGTACATTATGAACCACGAATTGTCGGAACTTCTTAAAGAAAGAGGAATCAAAGTGGTCCGCACCATCGTGGGGAATTATATGACTTCCCTGGAGATGGCGGGCTGTTCGGTCACACTTTTAAGGCTGGACGAGGAACTGAAGGAATTACTGGAAGCGCCGGCCGATACACCGGCTTTCAAATACTGAAGCGGGAGGACTGGTGAATGATTATAACATCGCAGGATTATGTGGCTTACCTGAACCGGGCGGCAGCAAAGATAAGCGAAAGCAGGGATTACATCACGGAACTGGACGCGGCGACCGGGGATGGAGATCACTGGGTGAACCTTAATATGGGGTTTGAGGCGCTGACGGAAGCCGGGGAAGAGCTTATGACACTTCCGGTCTGCGAGACACTGAAACGGATCGGCATGCTTATGATGAGCAGAATCGGAGGAAGTTCCGGCATCCTTTACGGAGGAGCCTACATGGCGGCTGCCAGAGCCGTGGCAGGAAGGGAAACGCTGGACATGGAAGGACTCCGTTTGGTTCTCGCAGGCATGGTGGAGGACATGATGAGCCGCGGAAAAGCAGAACCCGGATTTAAGACAATGATCGATTCACTGTACCCGGCTGCGGAAACATTCAGGCTTGCCCTGGAGGCGGGGGAGGATGACCGGACCGTGCTGGAACGGGTCAAAACAGCGGCTGAAGAGGGGGCGGAGAGTACGAGACAGATGGAGGCCAGAAAAGGCCGGGCCAGTTACATGCTCTCAAGAGGTGTCGGCCATCTGGATCCGGGAGCCGTGACAATGTCCCTTCAGATTGGCTGTCTCTGTGACTATTTAATGGAAAAAAGGTGACTCTGAATCTCTCAGACATGTAGGCGGATAGAAAGAGACAGGTCATACAGCAGTTGATTATAAGTGTCAGGCATATGATGGGAGGTATCCCGGGTATGCCTGGCATTTTTTAATCCGGGCATTTTCCTGTTAAAGAAAAACGCTCCACGGAGGATGCACACTCCGTGCTGGCGCGACCCTGCTCCGGCAGGAACAAAAAAAAGCTCTTGACTTGGAGTCCACTTCAAGGAGTATGCTGAAAATACAGATTGAAACAGAATTAAGGAGGATGCGATATGGTAAAACAGACAGCAGGGAGAGATGCTCTTGGGGAGTTTGCTCCAAAATTTGCCCAGTTAAATGATGACGTATTATTTGGAGAGGTATGGAGCAGGGAAGATAAGCTGCCGCTCCGGGACCGGAGCCTTGTAACGATCGTAGCGCTGATGGCGCAGGGGCTGGTGGATTCTTCTTTCCGGTATCATCTGACAACGGCAAAAGAGAACGGCATTACAAAGACCGAGATTGCGGAGATTCTGACCCACGCCGCTTTTTACGCCGGCTGGCCCAAAGCCTGGGCGGCTTTTCGCATGGCAAAGGAAGTTTGGGCAGATGAACCCACGAAGTAAAAATTACTGAGATATCACCGTAAAAATAACAAAAAGGACACCGGTATTCGCCGTGTCCGGCCGACAGGAGGTACAAATAAAAATGAAGTATACAGAATTAGGAACAACAGGAATACAGGTTTCAAAAATCTGTGTGGGCGGCATGTCATTTGGAAAGGCCACGGAGGACTTTCACCTTTGGACATTGGATCAGGAGCACACTACGGCAATGATTGGCCACGCCCTGGAGCTTGGCGTTAATTTTATTGATACCGCCAATACGTATTCACACGGCACCAGTGAAGAATATATCGGAAACGCCCTGAAGGATCTGGGAATCGGAAGGGATAAGGTGGTTCTGGCTTCCAAGGTCTATTTTAATGAAGGAAAGCTTTCAAAGGAAGCGATTGCAAGAGAAATAGACGGGACTCTGAGGCGTCTTGGAACAGATTATCTGGATCTTTATCAGATTCACCGGTTTGACTATGATACGCCGATTGAGGAGACCATGGAGGCTTTGGATACACTTATAAAAATGGGAAAGGTCCGTGCAATCGGAGCATCCGCCATGTACGGATACCAGTTCCACAATATGCAGGTTGAAGCTGAGAAAAACGGCTGGACGCTTTTCTCCACAATGCAGAACCACTATAATCTTTTATACAGGGAGGATGAAAGAGAATTAATTCCAATCTGTGAGCAGTATCATGTGGCAAGAATTCCGTACAGTCCGCTGGCGGGAGGACATCTGACGCACACCGGCTGGACGACGGAGTCAAAACGCAGCCGGACGGATAAGACGCTCCGCTTAAAATACGATCAGGCGATGGACAATGACCTTCAGATCATTGGAAGGGTTGACGAACTGGCAAAGAAATACGGTGTTTCCATGTCACAGATTGCGCTGGCATGGCAGTATAAAAAGGGAGTTACGGCCCCGATCGTCGGAGCTACCAGCGTGCCTCACTTTGACGATGCTGTCAAGGCAGTTGATCTCACCATCACAGATGAGGATGTTTCTTATCTGGAAGAATTATATTTAAGGCATAAGATTGTCGGAGCTTTGCCGGAAGAATAGGAGCCGCGCCTGCTGCTTAAATGAAGTGTAATAATTCTTAAGTTGCAATGAATATTGCAATGAACTATAGTATAGCTGTACTCGGATTAAGACAACAAAGTCAGTGCTTTTCAGGAGATTTCTGTATTGCATGGGACGGGAAAGCGGAGAAACAGCATGAAAAGAAAATTAGTAATATTAGGCCTGGCAGCTCTTATGGGAATTATGTCCGGCTGTGCAGAAAAAGAAGCGGGAGAAAAGGCCGGACAGGAAGAAAACGGTGGACTGATTTCGATCGGCAGTGAAGACGGCGGGAGCGAGAGCACGCAGGAAGGCGTGCGTTCTGAGGAGCAGTATGGGCCTCAGATAAAAGAGCAGACATTCGACGTGACCCTGGATGGCTGGGGCAATGTGACCTTTGCGGCATTTATGCCGAAAGAAAACAAAGACGGAGACGGGGATGTCAGCTTTAAACTGATGAGGAACGGAGAAACGGCCTTTGATCTGCCGGGAATGACGGAAGACAACAGACGTATGGAACAGCAGTTTATCAAAGTCGCAGCCGTAGCCTTTAAAGATTACAACGGAGACGGAAAGAAAGACATCATTATTATCAATGAATATGCCCAGCAGAGCCAGCCCGGGAAAAGCTACAATGAAGTCAGGCTCTATACCCAGGCGGGAGCGGGAAGAGAATTCTCCCTGGAGCGGGGGCTTATGACCGAATATCTGATGAAGAACCACTATTCCGACAGCATCCAGCTTGTAATGGAAGGAATAGCGTCATATCAGGCGGATCAGAAAGCCGAGACAGAGGCCAGGGACGGCGACGCCGCGCAGCAGGTGCAGATTATAGCTGATAACATTGACATGTGGGCCGATACAATGGCAGACGAGGGGGTCCTCTATTTCTACGCCGTAACGGATCTGGACCATAACGGAAGACTGGAACTGATTACGTCCAGTTGCCAGGGAACGGGGTTATACACCTACAGTTATTATTACGAAGTGAATAAGAATTTCGACGGCCTCAATGATTTTGTACTGAGTACGGCGGAAGGAGATTCCCAGGTTGATATAATTACAGATTCCGTTCCGGTTTATTATGATCCCGGAAAAAATCTCTATTACTACATATTCGACGATACAATCAGGAGCGGTGCCGAGATGAACTATACTTACAAGAACGCGCTGTTTATGACAGGAGGAAAGGTCGATGAGATGAGGCTGGGATGTAAAGGGACCGTATTCGACGGGGATGCGGTGAGTATCACCTATACAGACGCGGATGATAAGGAAATAAGCGAGGATGAATATCTGAAGCTTGAGGATACAAGATTCAGCGGCCTTGAGAAAAAGGTGGCTGTCATTGACTGGTATAAGGCGGAACTGGATGAAGTATTAAAAATGGGACGTGAGCAGCTTGTGGGGAATCTGCTGGAATCCTATAAGGGTTTTGCAGGAGAAAAATGAGAATGCTGATTGAAATGTTATAAATCAGACCTATTATTAGTTGATCCGTAGCTTTATTA
>CATWBR010000088.1 GCA_958349075.1 uncultured Clostridium sp. | reverse complement strand
TTGTGCATATTTTATGAAACCCTTGGTTGACATTCAGGGGGGTTACTGTTATAATTTAGCCATGGTGAACTTGTAAGATTTAAAAGCGTATGCAAGTTTCACAAAGGGCTAAAAAGCCTTTATATTTTTTAAGCTTTTAAAAATGGAATGCATTCCACGATGTGGAATATTGTGAGGCGATATTTTGATAATATAATTTTTCACAAAGGAGTGCGAAACGAATAAGAAAGATCTCATTTTGAGATCTGCTAAGAAGGAGGTGCAATGCACGTATGTGGACTGAATCAACAATGCCTTTTGGGCAGTCAGTCATCGTATCCCTGCTGGGACTTGCGGTAGTATTTATTACTCTCGTTACATTGGCTCTGTCAATCATCTTAATCTCTAAAATCCTGCGTACCATCATCAAGGACGGAGCGCAGAAGCCGGCCGTTGTGGCTGCTCCGGTTGTATCGGATGAAACAGACAAAGAGACACTGGCGGTACTTATGGCTACGATTGGTATGGATCTTGAATTACCAGCCGAGCAGTTTAAGATTGTTAATGTGAAGGAACTCTGATAGTTACCAGGAATGGAAGGAAATCGAAAGGAAGGTTACAGCAGTTATGAAGTATACGGCTACCCTCAATGGAAAACAGTATGAAGTAGAACTTGAAAGAGTTGGCGAATATGAGCCGATTCCGAGATATGGCGAGGCAGCACCTGCACCGGCAGCTCCAATTGCAGCTCCCGCAGCAGCACCGGCCCCAGTAGCAGCAGCACCAGCCCCAGTGGCAGCACCTGCACCAGCAGCAGCTCCCGCAGCAGGCAGCACAACAGTAGAAGCTCCAATGCCAGGTAAAGTACTTGACATCAAAGTTGCAGCAGGCCAGGCAGTGAAATACGGCCAGGTTGTTATGACTATGGAAGCTATGAAGATGGAAACTGAAATCGTTGCACCGGCAGACGGTACGGTATCACAGGTTCTTGTGAAAGCAGGAGATGCTGTGGAGACCGGAACCGCAATGGTTGTTCTGAACTAATAGATTCACAAAAGCAATCGAAAGGATGTAAAAAGATTATGAAATATATTGCTACGATCAATGGCAAAAGATACGAAGTAGAAGTAGAGAGAGTAGACGAGTACAAATCTCTGGACCGTAACGGTGTAGCAGCACCGAAGGCTCCGACACTGGCAAGCACGGCACCGGCACAGAGACCGGCGGCACCGGCTCCTGTAGCGGCCCCGGCCCCAGCACCGGCTCCTGTAGCAGCACCGGCTCCGGCGGCAGCACCTGCAGCAGGCGGCACAACAGTAGAGGCTCCAATGCCAGGTAAAGTTCTGGATGTAAAAGTAGCAGTTGGCCAGGCTGTTAAATATGGCACTGTAGTAGCTGTTATGGAAGCTATGAAGATGGAAACTGAAATTGTTGCACCGGCAGATGGCACAGTAAGCCAGATTCTTGTTAAGGCAGGGGATCCTGTAGACACTGGAGCTGCCATGGTTGTCCTTAACTAGGAGGTAGAGTAATGAACTTTTTTGAAATAATGAAGGAAATGCTGCTTCAGTCCGGTTTCGCAGCCCTGAGCTGGAAGAACCTGGTTATGTTTGCAATTTCCTTTGTCCTTTTATATTTTGCGATTAAAAAGCAGTACGAGCCGCTTCTTCTGCTCCCAATCGCATTCGGTATGTTTCTTGCAAACCTGCCCCTGGCAGATTTAATGAAAGAATCCGAGCCGTGGTATACACAGGGTGTTCTGCGTATCATGTACGGCGGAGTTAAGTCCAGCTTATTCCCATGTCTCATCTTCCTCTGCGTAGGAGCGATGACGGACTTCGGACCATTGATTGCGAACCCAATCAGCTTACTGCTCGGTGCTGCGGCACAGTTCGGTATCTATATCGCATTCATGCTGGCTAACGCAACAGGCCTTTTCACCGTTGGTGAGGCAGCAGCTATCGGTATCATCGGAGGCGCTGACGGCCCTACAGCTATTTATATTGCCAATAACCTGGCGCCGGATTTGGTTGCGCCAATCGCGGTTGCCGCTTATTCCTACATGGCCCTGATTCCTATGATTCAGCCGCCAATCATGAAACTGCTTACAACAAAGAAAGAGCGTTCCATCGTTATGAAACAGCTCCGTAAGGTAAGCAAGGTAGAGAAGGTAGTATTCCCGGTATTCGTTGTACTGTTCTGTTCTCTGCTTCTTCCGTCGGTAGCACCTCTGTTAGGTATGCTGATGCTTGGTAACCTGTTCCGTGAGTCCGGTGTTGTTGAGCGTCTTTCCGATACGGCACAGAACGCACTCTGTAACATCGTAACCATCATGCTTGGTACAACCGTAGGCGCTACGGCAAACGGAGATATCTTCCTCCGTGTACAGACAATCGCAATCATCGCCATGGGACTTATGGCATTCTGTTTCTCCACGATCGGTGGTGTCCTTTTAGGCAAGCTTCTCTGCGTGATCACAGGCGGCAAAATCAATCCGCTGATTGGTTCAGCAGGTGTATCCGCGGTTCCTATGGCAGCACGTGTATCTCAGACGGTTGGCGCTAAAGAAAATCCAACCAACTTCCTTCTGATGCATGCGATGGGACCAAACGTAGCAGGTGTTATCGGTTCTGCAGTTGCAGCCGGTTTCTTCATGCTGATTTTTAAATAACTTTTGAGTTACTATTCACAGCCCTGCAATAGCAGCCCTGCGAACAGCAATAAATAATCTACGGTAGTTATAGAAAATTTTTATAAAGGAGGCTTTATTGTGAGTAATAAAGTGTGTACATTACAAGAGGCAGTTGCTAAGTATGTAGAAGACGGCGATTCGATCTCCTTCGGTGGTTTTACAACCAATAAAAAACCGATGGCTGCAGTGCGCGAGATTCTTCGCCAGGGCAAAAAAGATTTTATCGCATGGGCTGGTCCTGCCGGCTCTGACTGGGATATGTTAATTGGTGAGGATCGCGTTAAGGCATATATCAACTGCTATACAGCCGATTCTGGTGTTACCAACGTATCCCGTCGTTTCCGTAAGAAAATTGAAGCAGGAGAACTGATTTACGAGGATTACTCCCAGGATGCCATCATGTTCATGCTTCATGCCGCTTCCTTAGGACTTCCGTTCTTACCAGTACGCTTTATGATCGGCTCCGGACTGGTAGACGAGTGGGGAATCAGCAAAGAAGTGCGTCAGACAATCGACAAGCTCTCCGATGATAAGTTCGTATATGTAGAGAACCCATTCAAACCGGGTGAGAAGGTAGTTGCACTTCCTGTTCCTGAACTTGATACCGCTATTATCCATGTACAGAAAGCTTCACCGGACGGAACATGTATCCTTCTGGGCGATGAGTTCCATGATATTGATATCGTTGTAGCAGCTAAAAAAGTTATTGTTACCTGTGAAGAACTGGTTAGCAATGATGTAATCCGCAGAGATCCTACCCTGACCAAGATTCCTTGCTTTACTGTAGATGCAGTTTGCGAAGTTCCTTACGGCGCATTCCCAACACAGTGCTACGGATACTATGACTATGACAATAGTTTCCTGAAAGCATACGGCGCAGCCAGCAAGACGGAAGAAGATTTCAAGGCATTCTTAAACGATTACGTTTATGGTGTTAAGGATCAGGCAGAATTTCTTGAGAAGATCGGTGTGAACCGTCTCCTTAAATTAAAAGTATCTGATGGATATGGCTATTCTACAGATGTGAGCAAGGAGGATTAATCATGGCTGACTATACAAAGTACACAAACAAAGAAATGCAGGCAATTACACTTGCCCAGCAGATCACAAATGATAATATTGCAATTGTAGGTACTGGACTTCCGTTAATCGGTGCATCCGTTGCAAAACGTTTATTTGCACCGAAATGCAACCTGATTGTTGAGAGCGGTCTGATGGACTGTTCCCCAATCGAAGTTCCGCGTTCCGTTGGTGACCTTCGTTTCATGGCACACTGCGGATGCCAGTGGCCGAATATCCGTTTTATCGGTTTTGAGGCTAATGAGTGGTTACATGATACAGACAGACTGATTGCCTTTATCGGCGGCGCTCAGATCGACCCTTACGGAAACGTAAACTCCACATGTATCGGTGATTACCATGCTCCGAAGACACGTTTCACAGGTTCCGGCGGTGCAAACGCAATCGCAACCTTCTCGAACACAATCATCATGATTCAGCATGAGAAACGCCGTTTCATGCAGAAGATCGATTACGTTACAAGCCCAGGCTGGATCGATGGACCTGGCGGACGTGAGAGACTTGGCCTTCCGGGCAACCGTGGACCGCAGGCAGTTGTTACCGACCGTGGTATCCTCAAATTCGACGACAAGACAAAGAGAATGTATCTTGCAGGTTACTATGAGACATCTTCACCGGAAGACGTTATCGAGAACACAGGATTCGATATCGACGTATCCAGAGCAGTGAAACTTGAAGCTCCGTCACCGGACGTTATCAAGATGATCCGTGAAGAGATCGACCCGGGCCAGGCATTTATCCAGGTTCCGAAGGAAGAGCCGGCTAACTAATTTATTACGAAATGTCTTACATACGCTGCGGCGGCCCAGGCTGCTGCAGCGGAATAACCATAGTCAAGTGATTAAAAGAATAGGAGAATGAAGACATGAATATGTATTCCATGCCAGGATATTTCCAGAATATGCCGACAATTGGTAAAGAACTGGTTAATCCGAATCCGGAAAATGAGCAGGAAATCAAAGCTGTTGAGAGTGACATCCATGAGTCCATCAAAAAAGCTCTTGACGCAGGAATCACTTCCGAAGAGAAGTTAAACGAGCGCGGACAGTTATCTGCCATGCAGCGTATCAACGCATTAATCGATGCTGGTACATGGTGCCCGTTAAACAGCCTTTTCAATCCTGAGAACAACAAATTTGGCACAACAAACATCGTAAACGGCCTTGGCCGCGTAGATGGAAAATGGGTTTATATCGTAGCTTCCGATAACAAGAAGATGGCCGGCGCATGGGTACCTGGACAGGCAGAGAACCTGCTTCGCTGTTCCGATGCGGCTAAGATGATGCATCTTCCGTTAATCTACTTACTGAACTGTTCCGGTGTAGAATTCCCGAACCAGGATAAAGTATATCCAAACAGACGCGGCGGCGGAACACCGTTCTTCCGTAACTCTGAATTAAACCAGCTCGGTATTCCGGTAATCGTAGGTATCTACGGAACCAACCCTGCAGGCGGCGGATACCACAGCATTTCCCCGACTATTCTGATTGCACATCAGGATGCCAACATGGCAGTCGGCGGAGCCGGTATCTTATCCGGTATGAACCCGAAGGGATATATTGATGACGAAGCGGCAGAACAGATCATCGCAGCTCAGATCGAAAACAGCAAGCTGAAAGTTCCGGCTCCTGGTTCCGTTCCGATCCACTATGATGAGACTGGATTCTTCCGTGAAGTATACCAGAACGACTTAGGCGTAATCGACGGTATCAAGAAATATATCAGCTACCTTCCTGCTTACAACTTAGAGTTCTTCCGTGTAGACACACCAAAGGCTCCGCAGCTTCCTGCAGAAGACCTTTACAGCATCATCCCGATGAACCAGAAACGTCCGTACGATATGTACGAAGTAATCGCACGTCTCTTCGACAACAGCGAATTCTCCGAATTCAAGAAGGGTTACGGCCCGGAGATGATTACAGGTCTGGCTAAGGTTAACGGTCTGTTAGTAGGTGTTGTAGCTAACGCACAGGGCCTTCTGATGAACTATCCGGAGTACAAACAGAACTCCGTAGGTATCGGCGGAAAGTTATACCGTCAGGGTCTTATCAAGATGAACGAGTTCGTTACTCTCTGCGCACGTGACAGAATCCCGTTAATCTGGTTACAGGATACAACCGGTATCGATGTAGGCGACGAGGCTGAGAAGGCTGAGCTTCTTGGTTTAGGTCAGTCCCTGATCTACTCCATCGAGAACTCCAAACTGCCATCCTTAGAGATCACCGTTCGTAAGGCCAGCGCTGCTGCCCACTACGTACTTGGCGGACCTCAGGGCAACAACACCAACGTATTCTCTCTTGGTACAGGTGTTTGCGAGTACTACGTAATGCCGGGCGAGACGGCTGCAAACGCTATGTACTCCAGAAAACTGGTTAAAGCGAAAAAAGCCGGTGAAGATTTAACTCCAATCATCGGAAAGATGAACGACATGATTCAGATGTACACAGACAAGTCCCGTCCTAAATACTGTACAGAAAAAGGTATGGTAGACGAGATCGTTGACATGACAGAGATGCGTCCGTACATCCAGGCATTTACTGAGGCTGCTTATCAGAACCCACAGTCTATCTGCCCGATGCATCAGATGCTCACACCAAGATCCGTTCGTGAATTTCAGACCTTCGGTAAATAATTAATTTGTATCTAAAAACAAAGTGAATGTATAAGTGAAAACGCTGCGTGCATAAAACAATTGATAGTTGATAGTAAGATAGTAGATAGTAAAAAAGTCTGAGACTTTTCAGATAAAATCGGGCAAGGGCTGCTGGAACCTTTGCTCGATTTATCTGTATGCCCGGGTGGATAAAGGATTTTTTATAACTGTCTTATCAATTATTTTATAGCGTTTTATGCATTTTCCAGCGACTTTTAGTACGTTTTGTGGTATCATGGACTCGTAAGCGGTGTGCCTGGATGTGCCGGAACGCCGTGTAATAAGAACTTTTAAGCCTAATGAAAGGAAATAGATACAATGAGCGCAATTTATACTTTAGGTATTGATGTCGGCTCCACAGCCTCCAAATGCATCATTTTGAAAGATGGTAAAGAGATTGTGGCAAAATCGTTGATTGACGTCGGCGCAGGTACCAGCGGACCGCAGCGTGCGATTGAGGCCGTGCTCGATGATATAGGCATGAAAAAGGAAGATATGGCTTATACACTGGCAACAGGCTATGGCCGTACCTCTCTGATGGATGGTATTGCCGATAAGCAGATGAGCGAGCTTTCATGTCATGCCAAAGGAGCTTCCTTTCTGTTTCCGAATGTCCACACAGTCATCGATATCGGAGGCCAGGACGTCAAAGTCCTGCACATTGACAATGGTGCAATGACCAATTTTCAGATGAATGATAAGTGTGCGGCGGGAACGGGACGGTTCCTGGATGTTATGGCGCGCGTTTTGGAAGTAAAGGTAGCAGATCTGGGCAGACTCGGCGCTATGTCCCAGAAGAAGGTGGGAATCAGTTCCACCTGTACCGTTTTTGCCGAGAGTGAGGTTATAAGCCAGTTGGCGATGGGAACCGACAAATGCGATATTATTGCCGGAATTCACCGCTCGGTGGCTCATCGTGTCACAGGGCTCGCCCACCGTATCGGTGTGGTGCCGGATGTTGTTATGACCGGCGGCGTTGCTCAGAACCTGGGTGTTGTTCAGGCACTTCAGGATGAGCTTGGATGTCCGATTAAGATTTCCCCGCTGACACAGTATAATGGTGCGCTTGGCGCCGCTCTGCTTGCATGGCAGGCTGCCAGCCGCCGCAGTAGTAATTCATAGAAAGAATGGAGGATAATTATTATGGCAAAACAAGTTAGTCCTGGCGTTCTCGCACTTCGTAAGGTCGTTGACGACGTCCACAAAGATGCACGCGAGGCCAAAGCAAGAGGCGAGTTAGTTGGCTGGTCCTCATCCAAGTTCCCATGTGAGCTTGCAGCAGCATTTGATCTGAATGTTATGTATCCGGAGAACCAGGCTGCTGGTATCGCTGCAAACCGTTACGGTGAGTTAATGTGTCAGGCAGCCGAAGATCTGGGCTATGACAACGATATCTGCGGATATGCCCGTATCAGCCTTGCTTATGCAGCCGGCGTACGTGTATCCCGTAAGTATGATCCGGAGACAGGCGAGTACATCATCGATCCAAGCACCGGAAAACCATTAAAGGATGCAGACGGAAACGTGGTAATCGACGAAGCTACCGGTAAGCCGAAGAAGGATCCTAAGACTCAGACTCCTTACCTGGTACTGGATAACCTGCTTGAGATTGAAGCTCTTCCGGACAGCCCTGAAAAAGAGCGCCGTATGGAAGCGATCGCTACAATCCGCCAGATGCGCATTCCGCAGCCGGATTTCGTTCTGTGCTGTAACAATATCTGTAACTGTATGACAAAATGGTACGAGAACATTGCCCGTATGTGCAATATTCCGCTGATCATGATCGATATTCCATACAACAATACAGTTGACGTACATGATGACAACGTAAAATATGTACGCGCTCAGTTTGACAAAGCAATCAAGCAGTTGGAAGAGCTGACAGGCAAGAAGTTCGATGAGAAGAAATTCGAACAGGCTTGTTCAAATGCAAACCGTACCGCACAGGCATGGTTAAGCGTTTGTGATTACCTTCAGTACAAACCGGCTCCATACAGCGGTTTCGACCTGTTCAACCATATGGCCGACGTTGTTACCGCACGTGCAAGAGTGGAAGCTGCCGAAGCATTTGAGCTTCTTGCAAGAGATCTGGAAGAGACAGTTAAGAAGGGTGAGACAACTACTCCGTTCCCGGAGAAATACCGTGTTATGTTCGAGGGTATTCCGTGCTGGCCAAAACTTCCGGCTCTGTTTAAACCACTGAAAGAGCATGGAGTAAACGTAACAGCCGTTGTATATGCACCTGCATTCGGTTTCGTTTACAAAAACATCGATGAGATGGCCCGTGCTTACTATAAAGCTCCGAACTCTGTCTGCATCGAGCAGGGTGTTGACTGGCGTGAGGGCATCTGCCGTGATAACAAGGTAGACGGCGTTCTCGTTCATTACAACAGAAGCTGTAAACCGTGGAGCGGCTATATGGCTGAGATGCAGCGCCGCTTTACCGACGATCTGGGTGTTCCCTGCGCAGGTTTCGACGGTGACCAGGCTGACCCGCGTAACTTCAATGCCGCTCAGTACGAAACACGTGTACAGGGCCTTGTAGAAGCGATGGAAGCAAACAAGCAGGCAAAGGAGGTATAATCAGATGAGCGTTAATGCATTATTAGATGAATTTAAAGTAAAGGCTGCCACTCCGAAACAGCAGCTTGCAGAATACAAAGCACAGGGTAAGAAAGTCATCGGTGTTCTGCCGTATTATGCTCCGGAAGAATTAGTTTACGCAGCAGGTATGGTACCGATGGGAATCTGGGGTTCCAACAATAAGACCATCAGCCGTGCAAAAGAGTACTGTGCAACATTCTACTGCACAATCGCCCAGCTTGCGCTTGAGATGCTGTTAGACGGCACCATGGACGACCTGGACGGAATCATCACACCAACTATCTGTGATACCCTGCGTCCTATGAGCCAGAACTTCCGTGTTTCCATGGGAGAGAAGATGGCAGTTATCTTCCTGGCACATCCTCAGAACCGTTTTGAAGACTTCGGTCTTCAGTTCTGCGTGGATCAGTACAGAAACGTTAAAGAAGAGCTTGAGAAAGTATCCGGCAAGGAGATTACCAATGAGGCAATCCAGGATGCAATCAAGGTTTACAATAAGAGCCGTGCAGCCCGCCGTAAATTCGTAGAGCTGGCAAGCGCTCACTGCGACGTAATTACACCTACCAAGCGTTCCGCTGTATTAAAGGCATTCTTCTTCATGGAGAAACCGGAATACATAGAGAAGCTTTCCGAACTGAACGCAGAGCTTGAGAAACTTCCGGTCTGTGACTGGCAGGGTACCAAGGTTGTTACCTCCGGTATCATCTGTGACAACCCGAAGCTGCTTGAAATCTTTGAAGAGAACAATATTGCCATCGCTGCAGACGACGTTGCCCACGAGAGCCGTGCATTCCGCACAGACGCTCCGGAGGATGAGGCCGATGCACTGATGGCACTGGCAAAACAGTTCGCAGGCGTGGACTATGAAGTTCTCCTGTATGATGCAGAGTCTTCCAAGAACCGCCGTGGCGAATTCATTGCCAACATGGTAAAAGAGAGCGGAGCTCAGGGTCTGGTACTGTTTATGCAGCAGTTCTGTGATCCGGAGGAGATGGAGTATCCATATCTGAAGAAAGCTCTGAAGGATGCAGATATCCCGCACATCAAGCTGGGTATCGATCAGCAGATGCGTGACTTCGGTCAGGCAAGCACTGCTATCCAGGCATTTGCGGATGTACTGGAGATGAGAAAGTAATTTAGCGGATAAGGCGCTTCCTGTAAAGGGAGCGCCTTTTTGGTTGAGTGGCAATGAAAAGTTCGCGAAGCGTGCTTTTCGTTGTTTCATAGGAAGGTTCGTCCTATGAAACAGGGATAGGGTTTTCTCTTATTACGGCTCAGGCAGAGATATTGGCTGCGTTCTTCATCAAATTCCGCCCACGGCCGTAACACCAGATCGGAAGAATACTGCAGGCCGGCAGTGTAATCGGGAGCCAAAGAGACCCAGTCTCTGCCAAACAGAAATATACTTGCTCTTTCCAGCGCATGTGTAATTGGTTTTTCAGGCGTGATTCAGCTTTCCCCGGCTTTTCCCAATATTATCGGGGGATTATGAGCATGAACATTCATCCTTATTTTACGGAGTATCTGGGGGTTAATATGATTGCCGGTATCGTAGGCTCTTCTACTGCCGGGGTAACGATTTTTATGCAAAATCTGGCACAGCGTTTCCTCGATATGGGTATGAATCCGGCTGCAATCCACCGTATTGCCCCGGTATCAGCGGCCGGTTTGATAGTAACGACTCTGTGCGTAATGGGAATCGTATTTTGACGGCAATTCGAAACCAATATTCTTAAATGTTATCTGCTTATAAACAGGGCGGGAAAGCATCCATGCGCTTTCCCGCCCTGTTTATATCCGTGTCTTGCCGCCCTGTTTGGCTGAATATGTTGTGATAAGGCGCTTATCGGCTTTTTCTATGCAGCAGAAGCAGCCCGCCCCCATACAGCACACAGAGAATCAGCGCCTTCACAACGATAAAAAGGAATTCGGCCGGAAGCGCCTGCCGGAGCCCCTCCAGAGACGGAGCCGCGGCATAGAGGAGCCCGATGGAGACCAGGAGACAGAGTGTCGGTTTCACAATCATTGTGCCCGCATTCAGGCGCACGGGCACCTGACCGGCCAGTGTGTGTATGTGCAGCCCCGCAAGGATCAGCTCGCTGACAAGAAGCCCGGCAAGATAAGCATGGATTCCGTATAAGGGAATACAGAACACGACGACGGCCAATGTAATCAGCATAGAGACGGCATTGTGCAGAAAGATGGAGGACGTCTTACCAAGCCCGTTTAAGATGCTTCCCATGGTTGTGGAGAGGTACATAAAGGGGCAGAGCCAGGCCAGTATCGTGATAAAGGTTCCGGCGTCCTTATTGTGGTAGACGCTGATTCCCAGGCCGTCGCCAAAGAGCGTAAATATGCCGATACAGAGGATCCCCATGTAGAGGCTGTAGCGAAGGGCCATTGCGATGGTCCGTTCAATTTTATGTTCATTTCCTTCGGCCTGGGCCTCCGATACGGTAGGCAGAAGGACGACCGCCAGGGAGTTGGTGATGGCCGACGGAAAGAAGATAAAGGGCAGCGCCATACCGGTCAGGACGCCGTATGTACTCAGGGCCTCGGCATTGGTAAGGCCGAATTCCAGCAGCTTATTTGGCACAAAGATGGCCTCCAGGCTCTGCAGGCAGTTAAGAATCAGCCTGTTGCCCATCAGAGGCAGGGCCATGGCCATCAGGGGAGCTGCCAGGGAGATAAAGCTGTAGGAAGGCCGGGCCGGATTTCCATTCTTTTTATCTTCCGTTGTAAAGGAGTAAACGAGGAAACTGAAAACAGCGGATGCCGCCTCCCCGATCAGCATACCCCAGACAGCCAGGGACACGGAGATTTCCTTGCCGTTTGTAGCCGCCACACTGGCAATCAGGAAAACAGCGCCAATGCGGATAAACTGTTCCAGAAGCTGTGACAGCGCCGGAACGGCCGTTTTCTTCATGCCGTAGTAATAGCCGCAGATACAGGCGTGTATGGCCGAAAACGGGATAGACAGGGCCATAACGGGCAGGAGCGGTGCACATTGGGGTTCCAGAAGGACGTGCTCGGCCAGAAACGGTGCGGTCAGGCGGATTCCAAACATCAGGATGACGGAGATCGTCAGTGATATGGCCAGCCCGGCGCGGAAGGTGCTCCGGCCTTTCTCGGCATTGGCTGCGGCCAGACGTGAGATAGAGGTCTGGATCGGGCCTGCACAGAGGGCAAATGCGATACCGTGGATGGGAAATATCATCTGATAGATGCCCAGACCTTCCGCGCCGATCGTCCGGGACAGGAATATGCGATAGAAGAAACCGAGGATCCGGCTCAGGAATCCGGCGGCCGTAAGCAGCAGAGTTCCGGTGATAAGTGGATTTTTTTTCATATGGACTCCGGAAAAG